>JAUNUR010000080.1 GCA_030538085.1 Pseudomonadota bacterium
TGCCTTCACCTCATCCCGTCATTGCGGCGAAGGCCGCAATCCACGCGGTGTCCGCAGGTCAACACCGTGTCAAGGTGACGCCCCATGGATTGCGGCCTTCGCCGCAATGACGAGGGAATGTGAGGGGGGCTGATAGCCCACGCTGTCGTGATTTTTGAAAATATCAATAGGCTCCAGAAATGCCGAATTCATAATGCTCCCGCATGTCACGCCCCCATACAGAAGCCCAGCCGGACCGTCACTTCGTCACCGCCTTGGCGCGCGGCATGGAAGTGCTGGCCTGTTTCCGGGCGGGCGACCGCCTGCTGGGCAACCAGGAAATCGCCCAGCGCTGCAAGCTGCCCAAATCCACCGTGTCGCGCCTGACCTACACCCTGACACGGCTGGGCTATCTGATTCACGTCGAGGAACTTGGCAAATACCGCCTGGGCATGGCCACGCTGGCGCTGGGCAGCACCATGATCACCAACCTGGACGTGCGCGAAGTGGCCAGTCCGCTGATGCAGGAGCTGGCCGACTTCGCCCGGGCCGAGGTGGCCCTGGCCGCGCGCGACCGCCTCTCCATGGTGTATTTGGTGCATTGCCGCAGCAAGGATCTGCACAACCGTGCGTTGCAGACCGGCACCCGGCTGCCGCTGGCCATCACCGCCATCGGACGCGCGTGGCTGGCCGGCTGCACCTCACAGGAGCGCGAAGCAGTGCTGCAAACCCTGCAAAAGCGCAGGCCCCAGGCCTGGCCAGCGCTGGCGGTCGAACTGGAGCAGTCGCTCGCGCAATACCGCCAGGACGGCGTGACGACCGTGCTGGGCGGATGGCAAACGGGCGTGCACGCCATGGCGCGCCCTCTGCGGCTGGGTGGCGGCTGGCCGCTGCTGGCCGTCAGCTGCGGTGGGCCAGACTTCGTGCTGTCGGCCAACTATCTGGCACGCACCATTCGCCCCCGGTTGATCGAACTCGCCACCCGGATCGAAACCGCCATGCTGCGCCAACCCGGCGGCATGGCCCTCCGCAAGCCATCCGCCAGCCAGTCGTGACGCCCATTGCCATGCATGAGACTGGCACGACCACAGATTCAGCGCCCCGGTCACCCAGACCGCCACGCCTTCCAAGGCAGGCCGGGCTTGCGCGGCACCTGACCCACTGGACGGGCGGAGTTTTCGCCCCCCGGCGAAGCGGGTCAGTAATTTGTAGCGCCCAACCCACGCCCCACTGGCACGACGAGCTATGAAACTGCTAGCGCGCTACAAAATTGCGATATAGTCCGGCTGATTCACCCCCGTGAACTTGAGGAGAAGCCTGACATGAGTTCAAAAGAAAACGCCGCCACGGGCCAGTTGCTGGCGCTGCTTGAAGCGCGCTATGCCATCCGCGTGCTGTGGGCGCTGCGCGATGGCCATCCCCAGACTTTCCGCCTGCTGCAGGACAGCGTGGGCGGCATCACCCCCAACACCCTGAACACCCGCCTGAAAGAGCTGCGCGCGGCCAACCTGGTCACCCACGGCTCCGACGGCTACAGCCTCACGCTGAGTGGCACCGACCTGGTCAAGCGCCTGTCCGACCTGCAGGCCTTCGCCACCAAGTGGGTGGCGGCGCAAACCAAGAAGAAATAAACCAGGCCGGCCCTGGCGCACGGCATGTCTTGTGAGGCGGTTGAGGGACCGCCCCGCTTTTCTCATATTCGCCACACCATCGACAACAGCCTCCACCATTCAAGAAGGACACTATTTTGAGCAGCCTGCAGATCACCGACGTCAAGCCCGGCACCGGCGCCGAGGCCAAGAAGGGCCTCACGGTCACCGTCCACTACACCGGCTGGCTCTACACCGACGGCCAGCAAGGCGCCAAGTTCGACTCCAGCCGCGACCGCAACGACCCGTTCCAGTTTCCGCTGGGCGCCGGCATGGTCATCAAGGGTTGGGACGAAGGCGTGGCCGGCATGAAGGTCGGCGGCCAGCGGACCCTGATCATTCCGCCCGAGATGGGCTACGGCGCACGCGGCGCCGGCGGCGTGATTCCGCCGGGCGCCACGCTGAAGTTCGACGTTGAACTGCTCGGCGTTTCCAACTGACGCGCCAGCTACCCCTGCTTTACCGCACTCAGGCCGCCTTCCGGGCGGTCTGTTGCTTTCTGAGAGCCTGTTCAAAACAATGACAAATGACCGCGGCTGGCGCCGCATGACAAATGACGAATGGCTTCTTTGTCATTGAAGCGCAGCGAAGTCATTTGTCATCGTGAAAGCCAATGCGTATCAAGCGTGTTTTCAGCGTTTTTCGCCCCCGAAAAGCCCTTGAAAAGCCTTCGCCCGCATCCATCTGAGAGCGCGAACCTCATCCTCCAGAACAATTTTTCTGTTGCAGAGCATGTCAGACCCACGGAATACGCCCCCCCAACCGCCTTTTTTCGACCCCATGGACCCGCCCATGAGCCCTGAAGAGCTGGAGGCCGCCGCCGCAGCCAACGAGGCCGATGCGGCAGCCCAGCTTGGCAATGCCCTGGGCGAGGTCGAAACCCTCAAGACCCAGGTGGCCGAGCTGACCGACCAGGCGCTGCGCGCCCAGGCCGAAGCACAGAACGCCCGCCGCCGCGCCGATGACGAGATCGCCAAGATCCGCAAGTTCGCCGTCGAATCCTTCGCCGAAAGCCTGCTGCCCGTGCTGGACAGTCTGGAAGCCGGCCTGAAGGTGGAAAACGCCACCGCCGAGCAACTGCGCGAAGGCACCGAAGCCACGCTGCGCCAGTTGCTCGCCGCGCTGGAGCGCAACAAGGTGGTTGAGGTGAACCCCGCCGCCGGCGACAAATTCGACCCCGCCAACCAGCAGGCCATCAGCATGGTGCCCGCCGACCAGGAGGCCAATACCGTGGTCAGCGTCCTGCAGAAGGGCTACACCATCGCCGACCGCGTGCTGCGCCCGGCGCTGGTGACGGTCACGGCGCCCAAATGAGGTTGAGCGTCCGGCGTTGAGTGTTGGGCGAAGTCGGCGCTGCGTGGCTTTCACGTTCAACGCCCAACGCCGAACGCCCAACCCTTGAATTTCCCGACGCATCCACCACCTTCTGAACATCTGAATTCACACACTTTCGCGGAGAACAACATGGGAAAGATCATCGGCATTGACCTGGGCACCACCAACTCGTGCGTGTCCGTCATGGAAGGCAACTCGACCAAGGTGATCGAGAACGCCGAGGGCGCGCGCACCACGCCGTCCATCGTGGCCTACCAGGAAGACGGCGAGATCCTCGTCGGCGCGCCGGCCAAGCGCCAGGCCGTCACCAACCCCAAAAACACCATCTACGCCGTCAAGCGCCTGATCGGCCGCAAATTCAGCGAGAAAGAGGTGCAGAAGGACATCGACCTGATGCCCTACACCATCGCTGCCGCCGACAACGGCGACGCCTGGGTGGAAGTGCGCGGCAAGAAGCTGTCGCCGCCCCAGATCAGCGCTGAGATCCTGCGCAAGATGAAGAAAACCGCCGAGGACTACCTGGGCGAGCCGGTCACCGAGGCCGTGATCACCGTCCCCGCCTACTTCAACGACAGCCAGCGCCAGGCCACCAAGGACGCTGGCCGCATCGCCGGGCTGGAAGTCAAGCGCATCATCAACGAGCCCACCGCCGCGGCCCTGGCCTTCGGCCTGGACAAGCAGGAAAAGGGCGATCGCAAAATCGTCGTCTATGACCTGGGCGGCGGCACCTTCGACGTGTCGATCATCGAGATCGCCGACGTCGATGGCGAAAAGCAGTTCGAGGTGCTGGCCACCAACGGCGACACCTTCCTGGGCGGCGAGGACTTCGACCAGCGCATCATCGACTACGTGATCGGCGAGTTCAAGAAAGACCAGGGCGTCGACCTGAGCAAGGACGTGCTGGCGCTGCAGCGCCTGAAGGAAGCGGCCGAGAAGGCCAAGATCGAGCTGTCGAGCACCGCCTCGACCGACATCAACCTGCCCTACATCACGGCCGATGCCTCGGGTCCCAAGCACCTGAACATCAAGCTCACGCGCGCCAAGCTGGAAAGCCTGGTCGAGGAGCTGATCGAGCGCACCATCGCGCCCTGCCGCACCGCCATCACCGACGCCGGCGTGGCCGTGGGCGACATCCATGACGTGATCCTGGTCGGCGGTATGACCCGCATGCCCAAGGTGCAGGACAAGGTCAAGGAGTTCTTCGGCAAGGAGCCGCGCAAGGACGTCAACCCCGACGAGGCCGTGGCCGTCGGCGCCGCCATCCAGGGCCAGGTGCTCAGCGGCGACCGCAAGGACGTGTTGCTGCTCGACGTCACCCCGCTGAGCCTGGGCATCGAAACCCTGGGCGGCGTGATGACGAAGATGATCACCAAGAACACCACCATCCCGACCAAGTTCGCGCAGACCTTCTCGACCGCCGACGACAACCAGCCGGCGGTGACGATCAAGGTTTTCCAGGGCGAGCGCGAGATGGCCAGCGGCAACAAGCTGCTGGGCGAGTTCAACCTGGAAGGCATTCCGCCCGCCCCGCGTGGCCTGCCGCAGATCGAGGTGACCTTCGACATCGACGCCAACGGCATCCTGCACGTGTCCGCCAAGGACAAGGGCACGGGCAAGGAGAACAAGATCACCATCAAGGCCAACTCGGGTTTGAGTGAAGCCGAGATCGAGCAGATGGTGAAGGACGCTGAGCTGAACGCCGCCGAGGACCACAAGAAGCTGGAACTGGTGCAGGCCCGCAACCAGGGCGACGCCATGGTGCACAGCGTGCGCAAGTCGCTCACCGAGCACGGCGACAAGCTGGAAGCCGGCGAGAAGGACGCCATCGAAGCCGCGATCAAGGACGTCGAGGAAGCCCTGAAGGGCGACGACAAGGCCGCGATCGACGCCAAGACCGAGGCTCTGATGACCGCCAGCCAGAAGCTGGGCGAGAAGATGTACGCCGACGCCGCAGCCGCCGCCCAGGCTGCGGGCGCGGGTGCCGAGCCCGGTGCCGGTGCACAGGCCTCCGCCGCGGCCGACGACAACGTGGTCGACGCGGAAGTGAAGGAAGTCAAGAAGGACTGATGACGAATGACTTCGTCGCTGCGCGACTTCAATGACAAATGACAAATGACGGAACGCAAGCACCGTCAATTGCCAGTTTGGAAAGCCTCGATCGACATGGTCGAGGCTTTTTATGTCGCCAGTGCGAAGCTTCCCAAAGAAGAACTTTTCGGCTTGCAGTCGCAGATGCGGCGTGCCGCGGTTTCAGTAGCAGCAAACATCGCAGAAGGCGCTGCTCGCCGCTCAACCCTTGAGCTGTTGCAGTTCCTTGGCGTAGCCAACGGTTCGCTGTCTGAACTGGACACGCATCTGGAAATTTCGCGCCGCCTGGGTTACCTGGACGACATCGACCACTTGCAAGACAAGCTGGACGACGTACAGGGTCAGTTGCTGGCAGTCATTCAGTCATTGAAGCGGCGCAGCCGCTGAAGTCATTTGTCATTCGTCATTTGTCATGGCAACAAAGCGCGACTATTACGAAGTCCTGGGCGTTCCCAAGAACGCCAACGACGACGAGATCAAGAAGGCTTATCGCAAGCTGGCGATGAAGTACCACCCCGACCGCAACCAGGGTGACGCGGCGGCCGGTGCCGAGGCCAAGTTCAAGGAGGTCAAGGAAGCCTACGAGATGCTGTCCGACCCGCAGAAGAAGGCCGCCTACGACCAGTACGGCCATGCCGGGGTGGACCCGAACATGCGCGGCGGCCCGGAGGGCTTTGGCGGCTTTGCCGAGGCCTTTGGCGACATCTTCGGCGACATCTTCGGCGGCGGCGCCGCTGGCGCGCGCGGCGGGCGCGGTGGCCGGCAGATGTACCGTGGCGCCGACCTCAGCTACGCCATGGAAATCACGCTGGAAGAAGCCGCCAACGGCAAGGACGCGCAAATCCGCATCCCCAGCTGGGACGAATGCGGCACCTGCCACGGCAGCGGCGCCAAGCCCGGCACCAGCGCCAGCACCTGCGGCACCTGCCACGGCCAGGGCGTGGTGCAGATGCGCCAGGGTTTCTTCAGCGTGCAGCAGACCTGCCCGCACTGCCGTGGCACTGGCAAGCTCATCAAGGACCCCTGCGGCAGCTGCCACGGCCAGGGCAAGGTGAAGAACCAGAAGACGCTGGAGGTGAAGATTCCCGCCGGCATCGACGACGGCATGCGCATCCGCTCGGTGGGCAATGGCGAGCCCGGCACCAACGGCGGCCCGCCGGGCGATCTGTTCATCGAGATCCGCCTCAGAAAACACGACATCTTCGAGCGCGATGGCGACGACCTGCACTGCGTGGTGCCCATCAGCTTCGCGCAGGCCGCGCTGGGTGGCGAGATCGAGGTGCCCACGCTCTCCGGCAAGGCCGCCATCGACATCCCCGACGGCACGCAGGCCGGCAAGCAGTTCCGCCTGCGCGGCAAGGGCATCAAGGGTGTGCGCTCGTCGTATCCGGGCGACCTGTACTGCCACATCAGCATCGAAACGCCGGTCAAGCTCACCGAACACCAGCGCAAGCTGCTGAAGGAGTTCGACGAATCGCTGAAGAAAGGCGGCGGCAAGCATTCGCCCAGCACCGAAAGCTGGACGGATCGGCTGAAGAGCTTCTTCGGAGCATGACGAAAGCGGGGGCGCGGCTTCATGCCCGCGCCCAACCTGAACTCGGTCAATTCCGAGCAAATCGTTCAGGAATAACCACCCGCACTTGACAAAGATCAGACGAAGGGTTTTTTCAAGGGCATAAGGTCGCGGCTCTTGCCGGCCATGCCCGCGCCACCATCCACAGATCGTGGCGGCATGACCGTCCGCATGGATTGCCCAGAAGGACCCCTGTCGTGACCGCCACCGCCCTTCCCACGCCCGTTTCAGACGGCGCCGCCGCCGCCCCCGAGCTGGTCTGCCCCGCTGGCAGCCTGCCCGCCCTCAAGGCCGCCATCGACGCCGGCGCCGACACCGTCTATCTTGGCCTGCGCGATGCCACCAATGCGCGCAACTTCGCCGGCCTGAACTTCGACGAGGCCGCCGTGCGCAACGGCATTGCCTACGCCCATGCGCGCGGACGCAAGGTGCTGATGGCGCTCAACACCTACCCGCGGGCCAGCAACCCGGCGCCCTGGCGGGCAGCACTGGACCGCGCCGCCGACTGGGGCATCGACGCCGTGATCATGGCCGACCCCGGCCTGATGCAGTACGCGGTGCGCCAACTGCCAGAGCTGCGCCTGCACCTGTCGGTGCAGGGTTCGGCCACGCACCACGACGCCATCAACCTCTATCACCAGCAATTCGGTATTCAGCGCGCCGTGCTGCCGCGCGTGCTGTCGCTGGAGCAGGTGCGCCAGGTGGTGCGGCGCACGCCGGTGGAAATCGAGGTGTTCGCCTTCGGCAGCCTGTGCGTGATGGTGGAAGGCCGCTGCGCCCTGTCGTCCTACGCCACGGGCGAATCGCCCAACACCCACGGCGTGTGCTCGCCCGCCAAGGCGGTGCGCTGGCAGGAAACGCCCAAGGGCCTGGAATCGCGCCTGAACGGCGTGCTGATCGACCGCTACGGCCCCGGCGAGAACGCTGGCTACCCCACGCTGTGCAAGGGGCGCTTTGACGTCGGCGACGAGCGCGACTACTACGCGCTGGAAGAACCCACCAGCCTGAACACGCTGGAGGTGCTGCCCCAGCTCATCAAGATGGGCGTGCGCGCCTTCAAGATCGAAGGCCGCCAGCGCAGCCCGGCCTACGTGGCGCAGGTCACCAAGGTCTGGCGCGAGGCCATCGACCACTGCATGGCGCAGGGCCACCTGTACACGCCCAAGAGCGCCTGGATGGCCAGCCTGGACCAGGTGGCCGAGGGCCAGCAGCACACGCTGGGCGCCTACCATCGTCCGTGGAAATGAGCCCCATGAAACTTTCTCTTGGTCCACTGCAGTACTACTGGCCACGCGACACCGTGTTCGAGTTCTACCAGGCCATGGCCGAGACGCCGGTCGACGTGGTCTACGTGGGTGAAGCCGTGTGCTCGCGCCGCCACGAGCTGCGTCACGGCGACTGGCTGGACATCGCCCGCCTGCTGCGCGATGCCGGCAAGCAGGCCGTGCTGTCCACCATGGTGCTGCTGGAGTCCACCTCCGACGTGGCCGCCATGCAGAAGATCGCGCGTGACGAGGAATTTCTGGTCGAGGCGGCTGACATGGGCGCCGTGCACAACCTGGCCGGCCAGCGCCCCTTCGTCGCCGGGCCGCAGCTCAACCTGTTCAATGCCGACGCACTGGCCTGGATGAGCGGCCTGGGCGCCAGCCGCTGGGTCGTGCCGGTGGAGATGCAGCAAGCCGATCTGGCCGTGCTGCAGCAGGCCAGGCCCGCCGGGCTGGAGACCGAGGTCTTCGCCTATGGCCGTTTGCCGCTGGCGTTCTCGGCGCGCTGCTTGACGGCGCGGCACTACAACCTGCCCAAGGACGACTGCGGCTTCCGCTGCATCGAGCACCCCGACGGGCAGTTGCTGCAAACGCGCGAGGGCGAAGGCTTTCTGGTGCTCAACGGCATCCAGACCCAGTCGGCGCGCGTGCACAACCTCATCAACGACGTGCCCGCGCTGCGCGCGCTGGGCGTCGACGTGCTGCGCCTGTCGCCGCAGTCCCAGCACATGGCCGAGGTGATCGCCGCCTTCGACGCCGCGTGCCAGGCCGCCACGCCCAACCCCGATGCCCTGCAACGCATGCGCCCGCTGATGCCCGATGCGCCCTGCAACGGCTACTGGCACGGCAAACCGGGGCTGGAGCTGGTGACGCCTGAAACAACGAACGCATGACAAATGACTTCGCTGCGCTTCAATGACAAAGCCTCATGGGTCATGCCGGCGCCAGCCGACGTCATTCGTCATTCGTCATCCCGAAGATTGGATTCGCCATGACCACCACCCCACCCCCGCCCTTCACCCTGCCGCGCCCCGTGGGCGCCGTGCTCTCGCGCCTGCCGGCCTATCCCGGCTCGGTGCTGCTGGTCACCGCCATCAACCTGGCGCTGGCGCGCCACCTGCCCGATGACGTGACCGCGCTGCTGCACGGCAAGCGCCTGTCGATCCGCGTGCGCGATGCGCGCGTGGCCTTCGACTTCATTTGGCGCGGCCAGCGCTTCGCGCCCAGCGCGCCGCACGCCCAGCCCGATCTGACCATCAGCGCCAACGCGCAGGACTTCGTGCTGCTGGCGCAGCGCCGCCAGGACCCGGACACGCTGTTCTTCAACCGCCGCCTGGTGATGGAAGGCGACACCGAACTGGGCTTGATGGTGAAGAACGCGCTGGACGCCATTGAGCTGCCCGTGCTCGACCCGCGCCACTGGGCGCCGCGCGCCGTGCTGTCGCGCTGGGCACCCGGCCTGGCCGAGCGGCTACCGCCGTTTCCGCCCTTCTTTTCAGGAGACCGCCCATGAGCGACGCACAAGCCGCCGGCCATCCGCTGGTGTATTCCTGCTCGGGCTGCTCCAGCGCGGCGCAACTGGCCAACCATGTGGCGCTCAAGCTCGACCGGCGCGGCGTGGCCGAAATGTCGTGCATCGCCGGCGTGGGCGGCGACGTGCCCAAGCTGGTCAAGCTCGCCAAGTCGGGCCGGCCCATCGTCGCGCTCGACGGCTGCCCGCTGGTCTGCGTGAAAAGCAGCCTGGCCCGCCACGGCGTCGCGCCCGTGCGCCACTACCAGCTGCACGAGTACGGCGTGAAGAAGCGCACCCACCAGGACTTCGACCCGGCGCAGGCCAGCGAGGTGCTCACGCGCATCGAAGCCGACCTGAAAGCGCGCCCCGTGGGCGCCGCCGCGTTGGCCGATACCGCCGATGCCACCCATGGCTGACGCCCCGCGCCGCATCATCGTCGGTATCTCCGGCGCCAGCGGCGCGGTGTATGGCGTGCGCCTGCTGCAGGCGCTGCAAGCGCTGCTGGACGTCGAATCGCATCTGGTGGTATCAAGCGCCGGCTGGCGCACCCTACGCCACGAACTCGACCTGGCACCGGCCGACGTGCAGGCCCTGGCTGACGTGACGCACGAGCTGGACAACGTGGGCGCCAGCATCGCCAGCGGCTCGTTCGCCGCGCACGGCATGGTGGTGGCGCCCTGCTCCATGCGCACGCTGGCCGCCATTGCCCACGGCCTGGGTGACAACCTGCTCACCCGCGCCGCCGACGTGACGTTGAAAGAGCGCCGCCGCCTGGTACTGCTGGCGCGCGAATCGCCCCTGCACCTGGTGCACCTTCGCAATATGGTCGCGGTGACCGAGATGGGCGCCATCGTCTGCCCGCCCGTGCCCGCCTTCTACCAGCGGCCCGCCACGGTTCAGGACATCGTCGACCACGGCGTGGCCCGCGCACTCGACCTGCTGGGCCTGCCGCACGATCTGTCGCCGCGCTGGCAGGGTCTGCCAGAAGCCTCCTGAAAAAAGTCCGTTCACGCATGATGCGATGACAAAATGACCTTGCCGTGCTTCGATAACGGCGGCTGCGCCGCCATGACACCGACGGAAGCGAAAACCCTTCGCGCACTGCGAATGTCATTTCGTCATTGACGCCGCGCAGCGGCGAAGTCATTCCGTCATGGATCAAAAACCCAAGCCCTTGGCGCATGGCCAGCAGGGGCAAAAGCCCAGTTTAAAAATGCACTATCGCGACCTGCGCGATTTCATCGCCCGGCTGGAGGCCGCGGGCGAACTGCGCCGCATCGCCGAACCCGTCTCGCCGCATCTGGAGATGACCGCGCTCAGCGACCGCGTGTTGCGCGCTGGCGGCCCGGCGCTGCTGTTCGAGCAACCCACGGGGCACGCCATGCCGGTGCTGACCAACCTGTTCGGCACGCCGCAGCGCGTGGCGCGCGCGCTGGGCGTGGCCGACCTGGCCGAGGTGCGCGCCTTTGGCGAGGTGCTGGCCCAACTGAAAGAGCCCGAGCCGCCGCGCGGCGTGAAGGACCTGTGGGGCAGGCGCGATCTGCTCAAGACGCTGTGGCACATGGCCCCCGCCACCGTGCGCCACCCATCCTGCCAGCAAGTCGTATGGGAGGGCGCCGATGTCGACCTGGCCCGCCTGCCCGTGCAGCACTGCTGGCCGGGCGACGTGGCGCCGCTCGTCACCTGGGGCCTGACTATCACGCGCGGGCCACACAAGGCGCGGCAGAACTTGGGGATATACCGCCAGCAGGTGCTGTCGCGCAATGAGCTGGTCGTGCGCTGGCTGGCGCACCGTGGCGGCGCGCTGGACTTTGCCGACCACTGCCGCCAGCACCCCGGCCAGCCCTACCCCGTGGCCGTGGCCATTGGCGCCGATCCGGCAACGATCCTGGGCGCGGTGACGCCCGTGCCCGACAGCCTGTCGGAATACCAGTTCGCCGGCCTGCTGCGCGGCGCCCGCACCGAGGTGGCGCCCGCGCTGGGCCTGCCCCTGCAAGTGCCGGCGCACGCCGAGATCGTGCTGGAAGGCCACATCCACCCCGACCCCAGCCACCCCAGCGGCTGGCGGCATGCTTGGGAAGGCCCCTACGGCGACCACACCGGCTACTACAACGAGCGCGCCGAATTCCCCGTGCTCACCGTCGAGCGCATCACCCTGCGCAACGATGCGATCTACCACGGCACCTACACCGGCAAGCCGCCCGACGAGCCCGCCATGCTGGGCCTGGCGCTCAACGAGCTGTTCGTGCCGCTGCTGCGGCGTGCCTTCCCCGAGATCGTCGACTTCTACCTGCCGCCCGAGGCCTGCAGCTACCGCATGGCCGTGGTGCGCATCCGCAAGGCCTACGCCGGCCACGCGCGGCGCGTGATGATGGGCGTGTGGAGCCACCTGCGCCAGTTCCTCTACACCAAGTTCATCGTGGTGGTGGATGACGACGTGGACGCGCGCGATTGGAAAGAAGTCGTCTGGGCCATGAGCACCCGCATGGACCCGGCGCGCGACACGATGCTGATCGAGCACACGCCCATCGACTACCTGGACTTCGCCTCGCCCGTGGCCGGCCTGGGCAGCAAGATGGGGCTGGACGCCACCAACAAGTGGCCCGGCGAAACCCAGCGCGAATGGGGCCGCCCCATGACCATGGACATGGCGGTGAACACACGCATGAACGCGCTGGCCGATGCGCTGGGGCTGTGACCCGCCACCTCCACACATCCTCCATGACAGCTTAAGCATGGCTTCAGGCGGCTGCGCAAAACTCGCGCGCCATGCCAGCCCTGCTTGCCGCTGCGCCCGCAGCCCCCACCCCACCCCCGGCCAGCGCCCGCCAGCCGCGCCGCGCCGCCCAGCCGCTCAAGCCGGCCACCGTCATCTTGCTGACCTCGCTATGGATCGCCAGCATCGCCAACCTGGCGCTGTGGCGCGCTTTGGCGGGCCTGCCCGAACTGGCCAACGGCCGGGGCCTGGCCTTCGGCATCGCCTTTGGCGTGATGATCGTCGCCGCCCACGTGGCGTTGCTCGGCCTGCTGGCCTGGCGCTGGACACTCAAGCCCGCCCTCACCCTCTTTCTGCTGGCCGCCGCTGGTGGCGCGTACTTCATGCTGAGCTACGGCGTGGTGATCGACCGCACCATGATGGTCAACGTGCTGCTCACCGACACGCGCGAGGCGCGCGAGCTGCTCAGCGGACGCATGCTGGCCGCCCTGCTGCTGCTGGGCGTGCTGCCGGTGGCGCTGCTGTGGCGCACGCCGCTGCGGTGGGCCAGGCCGGTGCGGCAGGCGGGCCACAACGCCCTGCTGTTCGTGGCGGGCCTGGCCGTGCTGATCGCCACCGGCGGGCTTTTCTTTCAGGACTTGTCGGCCACCATGCGCAACCACACGCAATTGCGCTACCTGATCAACCCGCTCAACTCGTTCTACGCCATCGCCATCATGGGCCGCCAGCCCATCCAGCGCAACGGCGTGGCCGTGGCGCCGCTGGGCCAGGATGCCCACCTGCCCGCGCTGGCGGCGGGCGCCCGGCCACCGCTGGTGATCATGGTGCTGGGCGAGACGGCGCGCACCGACCACCTGGGCCTGAACGGCTATGCGCGCGACACCACGCCGCGCCTGGCGCAGGAAAACGTGGTCAGCCTGCGCAACGTGTGGTCGTGCGGCACCAACACGGCGGCGTCGGTGCCGTGCATGTTCTCCAACCTGGGGCGCGAGGCCTTCGAGAAGCGCCAGACCAACACCGAAGGCCTGGTGGACGTTCTGCAGCATGCGGGCCTGGCCGTGCTGTGGCTCGACAACCAGCCCGGCGGCTGCAAGGGCGTGTGCGACCGCGTGCCCAAGGTGGATTACAAGCAATTGCAAGTGCCCGATCTGTGCCGGGACGACGAATGCTTCGACGAGGTGATGCTGCGCGGCCTGGACGAGCGCATTGCCCAGCTACCGCCCGAGCGGCGCGCGCGCGGCGTGGTGGTGTTCATGCACCAGATGGGCAGCCACGGCCCGGCGTACTACAAGCGCATGCCGGCCGCCTTCAAGAAATTCACGCCCGAATGCACCACCAACGCGCTGCAGCAATGCCCGCGCGAGCAGGTGGTGAACGCCTACGACAACACCATCGCCTACACCGACCACTTCCTGACCTCGGCCATCGACTGGCTCAAAGCACGCGAGGGCCAATGGGCACCGGCGATGGTGTACCTGTCGGATCATGGCGAATCGCTGGGCGAGAACAACCTGTACCTGCACGGCCTGCCCTACCGCTTCGCGCCCGATGTGCAAAAGCAGGTACCGTGGATCTTCTGGCTGTCACCCGCCTTCGAGCGGCAGAGCCACATCACGCAGGCCTGCCTGGAGCGGCAGCGCGATGAGAAGCTGTCGCATGACCATTACTTCCATTCGACGCTGGGGCTGCTGGGCGTGCGGACACAGGTGCACGATGCGAAGCGCGACCTGTTCACCACCTGTCGTGCGACGTCCGGTTGATTGGCTTTCAAAATGACAAATGACTTCGCTGCGCTTCAATGACAAATGGCGCATTCGTCATTTGTCATGCGGCGCCAGCCGCGGTCATTTGTCATCGTCTTGAACGCAAAACGGTATGACTTGCACCGTGCCCACCCCACCCAACCACCGTCATTGCGGCGAAAGCCGCAATCCAGGGGCGGCGGACACTGGCGCAGGCTGCCGATAAGCACACACACGCTTACCGGGATGAAGGAAGGCTGGATTGCACCACAATCAAGCGATAGCCATTTAGCAACGGTTGATGCAATCAAATCAATAGCTTCTCGCGCTTGTCCATCAAGCGCACGCGCTATTTTTCACCATCAGAAAAACATCAAAAGTCCCCCACCCTGCCGTCAGAGAAACCGGTCCAGCAATTTGCGGCTGTGTTTGTCCATGCCCGGCAAGTCCTGAATCAGGTACTGCACGCCGTGCGCGTCGTTCACGATCAGCAGGCCCGGCCCCAGGCGGCGGATGTCTTCTTCGCCCTTGAGCACGAAGCTGGTCGGGCCACGATCCGTCTCCACCTCCCAGGTGCTGGGCGTGACGAAGCTGCTGACGGCTGTCACGCGCAGCAGGCGCGGCATGAATTCGCGCTGTTCCAGCGCCTCGACCAGCAACGCGCGCGGCGCATC
The DNA here is from genome assembly GCA_030538085.1 of Pseudomonadota bacterium. Taxonomy (GTDB): domain Bacteria; phylum Pseudomonadota; class Gammaproteobacteria; order Burkholderiales; family Burkholderiaceae_C; genus Ottowia. The sequence goes on from JAUNUR010000080.1 coordinate 14,535, forward strand.
AGGCAGCGCGCTCAGGCGCGGCACCCAGGCCAGTTCATGACCATCCACATCGACCACGCTCACGCCTTCATCGGGCGCCGAAATGGGGAAGGCACGCACGGCGGCGACACCCACATGCTCGCGCCCCTCGGCGTCGGTCAGCACCAGGTGGCCGAAGGCGTCGCGCCGCAGATCAAGCACGCTGGGGGCGCTCATGGAAGATTTCCTTTCATACCGTCGTCGTGCATTCAAAAAATGACGAATGACCGCGGCTGGCGCCGCATGACCAATGACGAATGCGCCATTGGTCATTGAACCTAGAAACGGCAGTTGACCGCTCACCATCCTTGGGCAACCGGCATGAGCGCTGACTTTCACGGCTTCGATCACGTTCACCGGTTGGGTGAGCGCGCTATGCACCCGATCGCACCGCGCTGGCCGCGCCATGCGGCGTTGCTCGTCCTTGCAGGCACGAGCCTGCCGCGTCCTCACGCCTTGCCTGACACGCCCATCACGGCACGCTCGGGCGCATCCAACTACCGTTTCTA
>JAUNUR010000081.1 GCA_030538085.1 Pseudomonadota bacterium
AAAAGGGAACATCCGGTAACAACAAAAACACCTATTTTGTTGGACATATCGGGGCATAGTGTGATATATTCATATCACACTTAACAAGGAGCTAATCGTGAGCGGTAGCGACAAAACCAAACTGTGGGACACCCGGCCAAGCCAGATTGCCCCGGCCATCGTGGGTTACTTCGGGCGGCATGGTTCGATGTGCAGGGGACAGCGCCTGGCTGTGCTGGCCGAGGCGCGCGGCGGGCGCTTCATGGTGGCTCCGGTGGACGCCAAGCGGCGCATCGTCGGCACCGTGCGGGCCGTGCTGCGGCGCAATCTGGCGTTGGTGCAGGGCGACTTGTTCGTGGCAGCGTGAGGGTGACGATCATGTTGCAGGATGACCTTTTCGGTATGGAGACGGAAGCGATGGCGCCGGCGCCGCCGCAGGCCGGGCAGTGGCTGGAACGGCGCTTCGAGCTGGTCGAGCTGGGGGAGGCCTTGCAGAAGGCTCATGACTGCCTGCCGTCCATGCCGCCGGTGCTGCGGGACGTGTTCGCGCGAGCGGTGGCCTCCTACCGAGGCGAACACGCCCGGCTTTTGGCCGGTGAAAAAGGCAGCGCATCGGGGCGCACTTTTTCCGGGTGGCGTCTGCCTGAACCTGTTTTGAGTGATGCCGAGATCGTCAGGCTGATGCTGGCTTGCGAGGTGGGGAATGCCCCCGGCGCGGAAGTCCGGTTTCGCAGTCTGACCACCGTCACCACGGCAGTCATCCACGTGCCCGACGTGGGAACGCTGGAGCTTCGCTACTGGCCTGCTTGCGAGGGAAAGACAGCCGTCTATTCCCCTTGCCGCACGACGGCGCTGCTGCGTGGCTACCGGGATGATTGCAAGCGCGTGGCCTTGCCCTATGCCGTGTGGCGTCAGGCCGTCAGTGTGCAGGCGTTGGCCGAGGCGTCAGATGGTATTGGCAGCGCCCGCACGTGCATGCATGGCGGGCGGGAATACACGATTACGGGGGTGGCCTACGGCACGCAGATGGAAGCCGATGCGTGGGCCATCGTGCCGCGCCAGCTTTGGTATGGCCCTGTCTATACCCGCGAACAGATGCACGCGGCCTACAACGCGGGCGACATCGAGCGCGGCGACCATCGGGGGCAACTCGTAAGGGTGCGCGGGCAACTGTGCGTGCTGGAGGCCATGAGCCTGTTCCACGACGCCAGCGCTGCCCTGCGGCTGGATTGACGTTTTAGACCCAAACAGATATAATCAGCTATGCCCAGCCTCCAACCTCCCACTAGGAGTTCTTCCATGAACACCAACTTAGACCCCCGTGTTTCCGAATTCGAGACACAAGAGCAGGCAGACAGCTACGACCGCTGGTTTCGTGCCAAGGTGCAGGAGGCCATCGACAGCAAACAGCCGCGCATCCCTCATGACCAGGTGATGGCGGAAATGTGGGCCGTCATTGACCAGCATGTTCCGAAAAAGGCGGTTGCCTGATGTTGTCCATCGTTTGGGCTGATGAAGCGCGCGCTGATTTATTGGGCATCGTCCGGTATGTGGCCGAGCGCAACCCATCGGCTGCTGTGCAGCTAGGCCGGGCTATTGAGCAAAGCACATGGCCGCTACCTCAAAACCCTTACCTGTTCAAGCGCAGTGAGCGCGTGGAGGGGTGCAGGGAAATTGTGGTGCATCGAAATTACATCCTGATCTACAGGGTGAGGGAAACGATTGAAGTGTTGCGGGTGGTACATGCCCGGCAGGAATACCCATGACCAAAATTACAAGCATTGACGGTATTGAGGTTGAAGAAAGCTCGGGTAACGTCTATGCCGACTTGGGCATGGTCGACGCCGATGAAATGCTGGTGAAGTCCCAGCTTTCCATGAAGATTGAGGAAATCATCAAATCGCGTGGCTGGACGCAGCAACAAGCTGCCGAAGTGCTGGGTGTGCCTCAACCCAGACTGTCCAAGATGCTGCGCGGCCAGTTCCGGGGTATCAGCCAAACGAAGATGCTGGAATGCCTGAACCTGCTGGGTTGTGATGTGCAAATTGTGGTTGCCCCAGCCAAGCGCACCGAAGCACGCTCCGGGCGGCTAGATGTGGTGTTTGCTTAGTCATTTTTAAGGAGTGAAAAATGCAAGTGCAAGAAATCAAAGACCCATATCAAATGCCTCCCGTGGGGGAGTCGCTACGTCAATATTACGAACGTTGCGGCTATCTAGGCAGTTTTGATAATCTCAGCGCAGCTTCATTGCAATCGCTGGAGCAAGAGCGGTGCGCGGAAATCGCATTGGCAAAGAAGGCCGAAACAAATCCCATGTTTTTTTGGGAAGGTAAGCAGGGGTATATTCGTTATCCAGATGGGTCGGTTGTGAAGCGTGACTGAAGACCAAAAAAGACCCTTGGCGGTGTTTTATGCTGGAACCAATGGTTCCGGCAAAAGCACCCTGCGCGATAGCAACCCCTTTCCCGGCCTGAAAGTGATTGATCCCGATGCGATTGCACGGGGCATCAATCCTGAAAATCCAAGATCGGTTGACATGGAGGCTGGGCGTGTCGCTGCGCGTCAATTCCAGGATGCGATTGCACAAGGCCACGGGTTTTCTATGGAGACAACCCTCACAGGCCGTACCGTGCTAAATCGACTTGAAAAGGCGAAAAATGCGGGTTTTGATGTTCGCTTATATTATGTTGGCCTTGATGCGGTAGAGCGAAATGTTGACCGTGTAGCAGCTCGTGTGGCGCAGGGCGGGCACCATATAGACGAGCATGATATTCGTCGCAGATATGGGGAAAGCTTAGAGAATTTGCCTAAAGCTATGCAAATAGCTGATTCCGGAAAAATATTTAGCAACGACAGAATAAAACACGTTGTTCAGTATGAATTTGGCAATGGTATTCTAGAACGCAAGGTGCCAGAACCAGCGCAATGGGCGCAGGAAGCCGTGAAAGCGCAGACAAGGCACGTCGAAACGACGCTGGAGCCGCCAGTTCTGACCCCTGCGCAATCTCTGAAAGAGATTGATCGCATTGCAAATGATTTAAAGGCCAAGCCATTGCCGGGCGGGCTTGCTGCCGTAGTGGAGAGGGCCGATCCACAGGCGCGCAGGCCCTACAACGGCAAGATCGTCGCAGCCACTGAGCACCACGCTTTGCAGCAGGTTGGTGCGAACAAGTTCATCGTCCATGAGCGCGACAAGAGCGCGTCACAGGTGCTCACGGTTGGCAAGAACGCCACCATCACCTACGGCCAGGCTGCGGCCTTGCAGCCGGATAGGGACAAGTCCAAGGGCAAGGGTTTTCAGCGTTGAAGCAGCCGCGCCGCTTCTTGAAGCGCGGCCAGATGAGATATTTCGCCAGTGAATCATTTGCGTGAAGCACAAAATGATTGCGCATCGGGCAACCCAGCCTCCAGCGCGGCGCAGGCCAACGCCACCACACGGCTGGGCGCGGTGGCGCCGGATAGCCATGATTGATACGCTGTGCGCCCCACCCCAAGCGCCCCCGGCGCGCTGCGGGTTGTCAGGCCCATACGGGCCTGCCAGGCGCGGAGGTCGGCGGGGGTCATGTCACCAGCCCTCGCGCATCAGCAGCGCGTAACCCACATGCTTGGCCCACCAGCCCAGCCAGGGCGGCTGCGCATGTGTCACCAATGGGAAGCTGAGCCGCCGGGCGCCCGGTGGGCGGGAAAAAGGGAACATCCGGTAACAACAAAAACACCTATTTTGTTGGACATATCGGGGCATAGTGTGATATACTCATATCACACTTAACAAGGAGCTAATCGTGAGCGGTAGCGACAACATCACCCCCTCTGCCCGTAGTGGCTACATCGTGTTTCCCCTTGGCCGTTTGTTCATCACGCCTGGCGCAAAAGCCAAGCTAGAAGCAATGGGCTGCACTCCCTTCCAGTACCTCAATCGGCACCAGCGCAATGATTGGGGTGACCTCGACCAAGACGACAAGGATCTGAACGATCTTGCAGTTCAGTTCAAGTTCAGGGCGCGCGAGCGCTTCAGATGATAACAAACGTGGGCGGGGTACGTGCCGGTGGTTTCGTCTATCGACGGCGACGTCGGGGAGCCGCCCGTGCGTTCGGGCGGTTCAAACAGTCAATTTGAGTAGCCAACATAGACCTAGCCAATTAACATCGCAAAAAACCAATTTGGCCGGTGTAGAACTATGTAGCCAATTTGGGTATATCTAATTTGACCACCGACTGGAGAAGTGATGATGGAACTGAACTGGATGGATGCCCAGCACACCCCGCCCGGAGGAGCCTTGCTGCTGCTCATCGAGGACGATGCTCTCAAGGGGTGCGCCGATATGGTCACGGGGTTTTATGCCGAGGGTGAATATCACATTGGTACGACGACGGCCGGCGATTCTTTGAAGGAAGGCCAAGTCGTTCGCTATTGGGCGGTTCCTACCTGGCCGGTAGGTTATGACGATAGCGGAATTCGTCGAAATTATGGTGTCACCCGCGAATTTCTATTGCGCGGTATTGACCATAAAATGCCTGAAGCAGTTCAGCAAATGGAGTTGGCTGTCTCAATCATTCTGGCTGAATTTGACATGATTGCCGCAAGGTTCAAGGACATGCGTGATGGCGCTGTCCGTTTTGACGCAAATTCACTGAATGAAATTCTCGCCGCGCGCGCCCGTGGTCGATTTTGCGCCCGGTTGTTGAATGAGGTTGAAAGCCACTACTTTAATACCGGGCTACATGAGCTGCTGCGGGGTGCAATTCAGCGGTCGATTGTGTCCATGAGCCACATTGAAGAAAATGCACGCGCGCTACTGAAATTTTACGAGTAATCCAAGCGGTGGAGAATGGCGATGAATTCTGAAAACTATGACCGCGAGCCCACAGAAGATGAGCGTCGCGGCATGGAATGGTGGAACGCCGCGTCTGAATTGCAGCGTGAATTTTGGTTGCGTGTGGCGTCGTCCGCTCGTCCCGCTGATGCGTGGGCCGCGTACAAATTCGCCATGCTCGAACGAGAGGGTTCTCAGGATGGGTAGTGGGTATTTTTCCGGCCGCGAAAGGCCCGGCGCACAAGCAAAGCGGCGCAAAGAGCGCGCATTCGTCCAAAACCTCCGTGCTGAACGGGTGGCGCAAGGCGTCGAGACGCTGCGCATCGCGCGCATCTATCTCCGCGTCAGCACGGATGAGCAAGACCTGAGTAGGCAAAACGCCGTGATTGAGAGTGCGCGTGCGGCGGGTTTCTATATCGCGGGCGTGTACCGCGAGACGGCATCCGGGGCCAGGGCCGACCGCCCTGAACTGTTGCGCATGATCGACGACTTGCAACCAGGTGAAGTCGTCGTGGCCGAAAAGATTGACAGGATCAGTCGCCTGCCGTTACCAGAAGCCGAGCGTCTGATTGCCGCCATACAAGCCAAAGGCGCGCGCCTGGCGATCCCCGGCGTCGTGGATTTGTCCGAGTTGGCAGACGAGGCCGAGGGGGTGACCAAGATCGTGCTGCAGGCCGTTCAATCCATGCTGCTACGGCTGGCTTTGCAGATGGCGCGTGACGACTATGAAACGCGCCGCGAACGGCAACGGCAAGGCATCGAGCTGGCCGTGAGCGCCGGCAGGTACCGAGGCCGTCAGGCGGATGCCATGCAGCATGAGCGCATCCTGATCTTGCGGCGGGAGCACACCATCAAGGAAACGGCACGGCTGGCCGGGTGCAGCGAAAGCCAGGTCAAGCGTGTCTGTGCGCTACACCGCGCGGCACAGGAGCCTTCATCCTGACCGCAAACAGGGACGGCAGGAAATGGTGACAAGTCCGCGCACCAGGTGCGCTTGCTTTGTCGCCAAGAAGCGTGTCTCTGCCGAAGAACAAAAGAATATAAAACGTTCGACAAATGATGTATTTATGTTATCATGTATTTGCTGCCTCGAAAGGGCCGCATTCCTTGTTTCAACACTGATCGGAGGGCCGATATGTCTTCAGACAACAGCACAGAAGCAGCACTCGACACGCTGTACCGGGAACGGGCCTTGTACGAGGTTGAAAGACCGAAGATCGAGGAAGCTGGCATAGCGGCGTTGCGCCGTTTGTATGACGTGGCGCAGCGCGACACCGGACAGTCCAGAGTAATTGCTAGGTTCCTGCTGGGTTGCTATAACGGCGACCGTTTTCCTTTCGACTTGACGGATTTTCGTATCATCGACCGCGCGTTGTTTGATGACTGCATGGCTGTCCTGAAGATGGACAGACAGCCTCAGCAAGAAGTCCACTGCTATTTTGAGCAGGGCGGAAAAAACTTCGAGAAAATGGCCAAAGATTGGGGACTCGCCGATCTCTGGCGAGATAAGATTGAATTGAACGAATACCGGGAAAGGTATGGAAAAAATTAATCCTCAGCTTTTCAAATCCATGTTGGAGGCCGGGGCAGTCAAAACTATCACGGTAGTTGCGGATGGGCCTGACTTCAACGTGATTATTCACGTTGGGCGGTTGCGAAGTCCGCTAACAACGTTTCGCGGAAACGTCCGCGCTTTTAAAACTATTCATACGGTGTTGAGTTTCTTGCATGGTTTCGGAGTTGGCCAATTTGAGGTGGACATCCGGCACTACGCGCCCAAGACTTAAATATCAATTAATCGGAGAAATCCATGACTGAGAGCAGTCAACCTATCAAACTGGCGGTTTATGCAAAAAAAGTAAACGTCTTGATTTTGAAAGTGACCGAACAGCGCAAGTGCCTTGAGCGCGAGATGCGTAAGCTGCGCAGCAAGGGCCTGAGCTATGCCAAGCCTCACTGGCGCGACGACAAGTACCTGTATTTGCTGCACCCCTCAAAAGTGGGCGAACCGCGACGACGTGAATACGTCGGCACAGATCCCAAACGAATCGCCGCCGCGCAGGCGGCTATCGGCCGCGCCGAGCAGTACGACGCGCTGGCGCACCAGCTCCGACAAGTGGAGGGTGCCATCGAGCGGGCGGCCGGCGCGTTGAGCGCCGCCGTGAACGCGTTGGAGCGTTGGTGACAAGATGGGCGCCTGGCCAGCTCGGGCCTGTCACCAATTCGAGGGGAGTTTGATGAAGAAAAAAATCCCGCCGGTGCAACGGGACTTGTTCCTGGCCGAATTGGTGGACTGGCCCGTAAAAGATGACATCCACTCCATGGAGTACCCCATCTTTTCGCTCGCAAAAAACCGCGACAAGCAAATCCGCGAGTTCGTGGATGAGCGCAGCCAACGCACGCTGCGCGTGATTCCTTCGGTCTATGGCGCGGCCACGGTGTTCGATAAAGACATCCTGATTTTCGCTATGAGCCAGATCGTGGATGCCCTGAACCGGGGCAACCCCGTCAGCCGCACTATCCAGTTCGAGACATTCAACTACCTCACGGCGACGGGGCGCAGCGACGGCGGAGCCGACTTCACCCGCGCGGTGGACTCGTTGCGCCGCTTGCGCGGCACAACCTTGGAAACCAACATCGAGACGGGTGAGACTGTCCAGCTTGAGGGATTCGGCTTGCTGGAGGACTACTCGGTTGTACGCAAGACTGCGAGCGGCAAGGGGGCGTTGACCATCCGCATAACCCTATCTGACTGGCTGTATCGCGCGCTGATGTCGTTCGAGGTGTTGACCCTGCCACGCCAGTATTTCGAGCTGTCGCAGCCGCTGGAGCGACGCCTGTACGAGCTGGCGCGCAAGCACACCGGTAGGGGTGCTTATTGGGTCGTGAGCATGGAGCGTTTGTTGAGCAAGAGCGGGAGCCGGCAGGACATCTACGGTTTCACGCGCAGCGTCAAGCAGATCATGTCTAGTGATGCGTTGCCGGACTATCGCATTGCGCTCGACGCCAGCAAGCGCCCGGCCCACGTCGTCTTTTTCTCGCGTGACTGGCGCGTGCTGCTTGAGCGGCTGCAAACCGATGGGCGCGTGGAATGGTTCGAAAACCTCAAAAAAAGCAGCACCCCCCCCAAAAAAGAGCCGAAATCCGGCCCTTCGGAACCGGCTATCACACAGAAATAAATATCGCACTCATGCCCCGCAAGACCGCGCCAGCATTGAACTTTTTCGCACAAAGCGCGTGTGCGGTTGTCAGCACCCCCCCCGCGAGGGCGGGTTTCGCCAACCGGTTATCGTGCAGAAACGCTCCGTTTCTGTGGATAAGTGAGGTTTGACCGGCTATCGTGCAGAAAACACCCCCCGATTTACCGGCTATCGTGCAGACACCTACCGGCTATCATGCAGAAGCCGGTTCCATAAGCCCTTGATTTACAAGGAAAAAAAAGATCAATCCACAGGCGTAACACGCGCGCGCGGTCTTAACTTTCTTTTTTATTAAACGTCTACAACGCGGCCCAAGGCCGCCGCCGCCTCTTGGGGGCTACGCCCCCGCCGGCTCGTACCCGGCGCAAAGCGCCGTCCCACCCGGCATCCCCCAGGGCTTCGCCCTCGGCCTACGGCCTCACCCAAATCGTGTCCCCCCTCTGGCGCGCAAGCGCGCTGGGGGGGATGAACCCAACACCCCCCGCCGCACCAAAATCAACCTCCGGCCATCAAACTAACCTATCCGCGGCGCCCGTTGGGCGAAAAAAGGGGTCAGAAGGGGTTAAATCGGCCCGTGGTGGCCTTGAAATGACAAAGGGCATACCTCGGTATGCCCTTTGCTCTCTGCGGCGCTCTATCAGGGTGTCAGCAGCGCTTGGATTCCGTCTTTGATCGCTTGGGGAAAGTCTGCGAGCTCGGGGGGCACTGGCTGGCCGAGTTTTTCAAGCAGGCCCACGGCCGTGTCGCGGCTCATCTTGACGTCCAGTTTCTCTGCCTCTTTGTCGACGAAGTAGGGGATCAACAGCTCCACGTCTTCGATCTTGAGGGTGATCTTGACCGTGGCTGCGGCCGGCGCCTTGCCAGACCCGTCGGGTTTTTCTCGGGGTGTGGCCACCGTGGTTTCGCTGGCTGCGGCCCCGTCAAAATCAGGTGGATCTCCTGCGTTATCGCCGGTTGCATCGGTGTTACCGTCTTGTGTGGAGTCGGCGCCAACCGCCGACACTTCATCATTGGTCTGGCCTTGCGCCACAACAGCGCCGGCCAGGACGGCAGCTTCAGCGGCTATTTCCGCTTTGCGATTGTCCACGGCTTCCCGCGTGATGGCCTGGCCGTGCTGGGCGGCTTCGATCAACTGTGCGCGAGAAGCGTCATCGAGCGTCTTGAGCTGCGCTAGCGCCGAGGCGCTTTCGATCAGCCCGGACTTGGCTAAATCCGCGTACTCGGGTTCCAGCATGGCTAGCAGCCGCGTGACCGTGGCGGCCGAGAGGCCAAGTTGCCGTGCCATGTCTTTCTGCTTGAGCTTTGGGTTCTCGTCGAGCTGCTGCTGGATGACTGTGGCTAACTCGATGTCGGTGAGGTTTTCCCGGTTGGCGTTCGCCATCACCTGCACGAAGCGCAAACGCTTGGCGTCGATGTCGTTGCGCACCAAGACAGGCAGCTCGTCGAGTTTGAGTATCTGCGCTGCGCGCCACCGGCGTTCGCCGTCTGTGATGATGTACGGCGGGTTGCCGCCAGACTCACGCACCAACAGCGGTTGAAGCACGCCGTCGCTCTTGATGCCAGCTACCAGGTTGTCCATCGCCTCTTGCGCGAATGTCTGACGCGGCTGATCTGGGTCAGGAGCCAAGCTCGATGCCGGCACGTATTGCGGCGGCGCACTGGTCACATCGTCTAGTCCGCCGAGGAAGTCCATAGCGGTTTCGCGTTTTGTCATTTTGGTTGCGGTTGCCATTTGCTGCTCCTTCAGACCAGGCCCAGCGATGCCGGCAGACTGCGCCAGGCGTCGGCAACCTCACGGGGGGTGTTGCCGAACTCCCATATCGGTTGGCCGACTGCCAGGCAGTCGGCCAGGCCCACGCGCTGGCCGAAGGTCAGTTGTACGAAGTTGTCGGGGAACTGTGTCCGAATCTTGTCCGTCAGCGAGGCTTGTTGCTTGCTGGTGGACACGAACATGTTGATGAGAATTTTCCAGCGCAAGACCGGGTTTTGGCCGGATTCACTTAGCCTCTTGATGACGCGAATGGTCGATGCCGTGCCCTGCACGTCCATCGGCGCCGGTTTGGTTGGCACCGCTGCGACGTGTGCCCAAATCAACGCGGAAAGTTGCCGCACCCCCAAACTGGGCGGCGTGTCGAAGATCACGAAATCGTAGTCAAGATCATGTACGCGCTGCCGAAGGTCGGCGGCGTCGGATACTGCGACTTCCTTGTCGACCCGCTCTAGTTGAAGATGACCGTGCAAGAGGTCGATCCCCGATGGTGTTGACATGGGCCGAATGTCGGCCTCTATGTCAAAGACAGATTCCGCGCCACCTACCCGCATATTGATGCGGGGATCGCGTGAGAGAATCGCACTAGCGTTGCCTTGTGTATCCAAGTCCACTAGGCAGACTTTCTTGTCCATTTGCTTTAAAGCAAAGGCAAGATGAACCGCAATGGTCGTTTTACCGACGCCTCCTTTTTGGTTTGTCACCGTTACTATTGTCGCTCTCGACATGGTGTGCTCCCGCCGCTCTCGGCTTGAAAAATTGAAGAATGGCCGCGTCAATTAACGCCGTCGCAGAAATATTCCGCCGCGCCGCAATTTCTTGAACCATCGGATAGACCCCAGGCTCGAAAGTGACAGACGTACTTTTGAACGTCTGCCGCCCCGATCCTGGCGCCCGGCTTCTCGGAATGACTTCGATGTGCTCAAGGTCGGTTCCGAGTACCGCATGGTTGACCTGTAGTGACACGTCACCCTTGCGATTTGTGAAGGCTCGCAGCACTGTGTCTGCGGCCTCGCTGAGTCTCAATACGCGCAACTTCTTTTCCTGCTGATCGCCATCGTCGTGCTGCTGCGTGACCGTGGTGGTTGGGTTCATAGGTGCGCCTCAAGAACACAGCGCCCTCTACAGCGCCTCAGCGCCTCAGCTCATAAGCGCCTCAGCGCCTCCATAGTTTTATATCTATATAACCCTCCATCATACCATAAATCTGGTGACAATGGTAACGCTTGGAGCGTTCATGCTGTCACCAATGCAGCAAGCGAGCGTTACCTTTTTGCTGACTTGTCTCGGTACGATTCTGGAAAAACCATATCACGATTGACCATAACCACAAATTGATAACCTGGACGAATTTCAATAGTCGGTTGGATATTTAGATTCTTTTGGGCCATTTGCATGCCGAGCTGTGAATACTGTCTGGCTATTTCTCCTGCAGCGACCTGTTGCGGCGATTGAACACCGTTTACCGTGGTTTGCTGCTGGTTGCGCTGGGTGATTTGGAATACTGATGCGAAAGCGGATGAAATAGCGCCGTAACCCAATAGTCGCCAAATGTGGTTGTTCACTTGGTCATTGAAGCCTGCATATCCAGCCTTGTCCGAACCACCCATGCCTTGCAGCGTGACAGATGATCCATCGGGGTACAGCAGCCTGTTCCAGGCCACCAACGCGCGATCCTGCCCGTAAGCCACGTGGCTGTCGTAGCGCCCATACACGCGGGCGCCTTGCGGGATCAGCAAATGCCGACCCGTGGCCGAGTCGAAGACGTTTTCGCTGACCTGCCCGATGACGTCTCCTGGCAAATCCGAGTTGAGTCCGGTTAACAGCACTGTCGGAATGATCGTGCCTGCTTTCAGCTCAAAGGCTGATTCGGCCAGCCTGCGCGTGCCTCTGAGTGATTCCGCCGCTTGTTGCTCCGCTGCGGCTGCAAGAAAGCCTTCCTTGCGGACTTGTAGATTCGGATCGTCTTGGTTGCCTCCACCACCAAGCGTACCGCCGCGCAATGCTGCCATTGCCGCATTGGGTAATCCACCGGCACCAGGCTGACCGCCTTGGCTGGCCGCTGCCATTCGTTGGTAGGTGGCTGCTCGCATTTCTTGTTCCGACTGTGGGGTTCCGCCGGCAGTCGCCGACTCGCCGAAGCGAACTTCGCTGGGCGACGTGATGGCCTTCAGCCGTTCTTGCTCCCGAAGCTCGCGCAAACGCTGGGCGGCCAGTTCCTCGGGCGTGGGCTGGCGCGCTTGGCCCTGCGCGGCGGCGGGCTGTTGCTGCCCTGCGGGAGCCAGTACGGGCGCCGCAGGCTCGCCGGACACCTGGGGTGATGCGGGCGATGCAGAGGCCAGCATTGGCGCTTCTGTGCGTCCCATTACGCCGTCGCCCACGCCCTCATACAGTCGTTTCCCGGCCATCGTGGCCGGCGTCAAGTTCACTGCGCTGGTTTCGCTGGCTTTCGCATCAGCGGGTTCGCGGGTAGCGATGCCGTACATCACCAAGCCTACGGCTGCCGCCAACACCGAGCCGACAATGAAGCCGGCTTTTTTGCCGAATCGCGGGCCGAGTTTGGGCTTTCCCTTTAACTCTAGCGCATCCGGCGACTTGATTGGTTCCGTCATGATTACCCCGCTACACAGCCGCCAAAGAAAGTGCGTTTGGCGCACCCGCGCGAAATCACGACCTTTTGTTGGTTACCGCCAACCCCAACGAGAAGTGCCGCTTTCTCAAAAATCTTATCCACCATGAAATAGCCGTTCTTGAGTCGGTAATTTACCAACTGCTCTTTGCCGTCGCTACCGATCAAGACGAGAACGGGCGCTTCTTGAGTTCGGAAATCCACCCCCATCTGAATATAGGTTTTATCGCCGTCATCAAACACTCTTACCGGGCGGTGCGGATAATCGCCATCTAGTGAATAATTGAAATTCAGTCGCTCTACGCCGACAGAAGGTAAATCGGCCGTCACTATGGCGTCTTCCTTAGCCATAGCTACGCGCTGCGCTTCCCATGCTCGTTGATCGTTCTCTGGGTAGCTGAAAGCAATTTGTCTAACAAATTGCTCGCCACTGACCGAAAAAATATCCAAATCGTACATACGTCGATTTGTGGCTATTTTCAAGTTCGTAAACAAACCAGCCTCATCGCTTTTCGGCTTGATAATGACATATACCGTTCGATTGGCACCTTCCCCAACTATTGAGGGAGAAATGCTCCATCTGACAGGATCACCAGCATCCACTTTATTGACCGTCTCGCCGGCCTCCAGCTCGACGCTGCACACCCTGAGATAGGCGCAAGCGATTTTGGGTACGGACTGTCCATAAACAACGGTTACACGACCTGCCGGGCCTCCGGCGACCATTGCATTCGTCATGTTTGCCCAGCGTGTCGATTTTTCCGCCGCTTCGCGCGCTGGCGGATACCTGAATCCATTAAGGTCGTCGTTTCTTGCTGCGCGTCGTGGTCGCTGTACTCGCCTTGTCGTGGTTGCGGGCGGCGTGGCTGTCGCCACCACAGGAGGGGCGGCAACTATCGCTGGCGCCTGTGTTGCAGGGGGGGCGGATGCTGGCGCCTGTGTTGCTTGAAGGTTGATGGGAGCTGCTGGTTCCAGTGCAGGAACATTAACCGCGGGCTGCTGCGCATATGTCGCAGCAGACAAAAGAATGAGGGTAAATGCCAGCTTTTTCATGGTTTATGCTCCGATTCAAGAAATTTGCTGTGACCAGTTCAGATCGGTGATGTAAAGCCCAATAGGGTTATCCAAATCAAGGGCTTGATTCGGGTCTTTTGGTGGGTTGGATGCAATCATCATGACGGATTTAAAACGTGTTCTGCTGATGATTGCGCCCGTCAAATTTCGTTTGGTTTCCCACCATTCAACTTGCCAAGACTGATCGGAAAGAGGTAAGGGTGTGCCAATGGGCTCTATGGAGACAGTCATCGACTGAGCTACGACATAAGGGGAGTTATCACGATAATACCCGTTGATTTTTTCAAGAGTGGGGCTTCCTTGAGGAACCATTTTGTAGAGCCTGTCTGTTGCGGCTTTCTGCACGACGGCATCAGGAGAAACGGCACGCCAATCAATGACGAAACGCATAATCATCGCTTTTATAACCCTTGGGTTATCCGATGTTATTCTTTCGGCTGGCGCGACGTTTACAACTTGCCCTAGCTTGTCTACTTCGACGATATAAGGCGAAATTTTTGATTGTGACCCGATATAAATTGCGCCAATGGCTAAAATCAAGGCAATCAACGATTGAATAATGGCGATAAATCGCCAGTTACGCGCGCTGGCAATATAGCTGCCGTAGCGCTCATTCCACTCCCGTCGAGCTGCCATGTAAGGAGTTTCTGCGGCAGCTAGAGCCGCAGGAGCCGGCGCCTCTTGTGATATAGATGTATCACTCTTGGGCGAAATAGTCTTTTTTCCGAACAAGGTCTATCTCCTAGCGTTACTCGTCATGATTGAGGCGAATGTTGATGCCGGCTTGCGGCGCGGCATCATTTGGGATGTTGGGTGGGCGCACTTGTTTGAGGTCGCCAAACAGTGGCTTATCTGGAGCTTGTGCAGTTTTTGTTGGTGCAGTTGCTGCCGGTGCGGCAGTGCCTGTGGTGCTGGTGGTCGATGCTGACGTGTTGGTGGCCGTGGATTGCCCAGCAGCGCTGCCCAGCTTGGCTGGTGCGTTGTCCTTCATGGTGTCGCTGGCTTGGCCTGTGGGCGGTGCTTGTTGTGAGGTTGCTTGCGCCGATCCGGCCGCTGCCTTGCTTTCTGTTGCATCGGAGTTCCATGTAGCGTCAGCAGCAGTTGCGGCCTTGTCCGCAGCGCTTGTGTCGCGCGCTGCCGGTGCAGCAGTGCCTGTGGTGCTGGTGGTCGATGCTGACGTGTTGGTGGCCGTGGTTTGCCCGGCAGCGCTGCCCAGCTTGGCTGGTGCGTTGTCCTTCATGGTGTCGCTGGCTTGGC
>JAUNUR010000132.1 GCA_030538085.1 Pseudomonadota bacterium
CAACGCTCAACGCTCAACGCTCTCATGCCCACTATCTTGCCCTCGCCCCTGCTTCCCGGCGCCCTGATCGACGGCCGCCCCGCCACGCTGGGCGTGCTGGGTGGCGGCCAACTGGGCCGCATGTTCGTGCACGCGGCGCAAGCGCTGGGCTACGAGACGGTGGTGCTTGATCCCGACGCCAGCAGCCCGGCGGGCCGTGTAAGCCACCACTTCATCCAGGCCGACTACCGCGACGCCGATGCCCTGCGCGAGCTGGCCGCGCGCTGCCATGCCGTGACCACCGAGTTCGAGAACGTGCCCGCTGAGTCGCTCGCCGCGCTGGCGGCCACGCGCCCGGTGTCGCCGGCGGCGGACTGCGTCGCCATCGCGCAAGACCGCATCCGCGAGAAGGCGCACTTTGCCCGCTGCGCTGCCGGCAGTGGCGTGGCGCCCGCGCCCTATGCCGTGATCGAGAGCGAGGCCGATCTGGCCGCCGTGCCCGCTGCCCTGCTGCCCGGCATCCTGAAGACGGCGCGCCTGGGCTACGACGGCAAGGGACAGGCGCGTGTGACGAGTCGCGACGAACTGGCCACCGCTTGGCGGCAGATGGGTGGCGTGGCCTGCGTGTTGGAGCAGATGCTGCCGCTGGCGCACGAGTGCTCGGTCATCGTCGCGCGTGGGCGCGATGGGCAGGTCGTTAGCCTGCCGGTGCAGCGCAACCTGCACCGCGCCGGCATTCTGGCAGTGACCGAGGTTTATGAAGGCAATCTGCCCGAAATCGCCGTCAAGCAAGCGCAGAGCGCTACCGTGGCGATAGCAAATGAGTTGAATTACGTGGGCGTGCTGTGCGTCGAATTCTTCGTGCTGCAGGACGGCCGCCTGATCGTCAACGAGATGGCGCCGCGCCCGCACAACAGCGGCCACTACACGGTGGACGCGTGCGACGCCTCGCAGTTCGACCTGCAGGTGCGCACCCTGGCCGGCTTGCCGCTGGCCGCGCCGCGCCAGCACAGCGCGGCCATCATGCTCAACCTGCTGGGCGATCTCTGGTTCGAAGCCGCCGGCCAACCCCGCACCCCGCCATGGCGCGACCTGCTGGCCCTGCCCGGCGCGCACCTGCACCTGTACGGCAAGACCGAGGCGCGGCGCGGCCGCAAGATGGGGCACCTGACCTTCACCGGCCTTGACGC
The DNA here is from genome assembly GCA_030538085.1 of Pseudomonadota bacterium. Taxonomy (GTDB): domain Bacteria; phylum Pseudomonadota; class Gammaproteobacteria; order Burkholderiales; family Burkholderiaceae_C; genus Ottowia. The sequence continues at coordinate 1,170 of JAUNUR010000132.1, forward strand.
CAGCGCGGTGCGCGCGCGCGCGCTGAAGGCGGCGGCGCTGCTGGGTATGGAAGCCTTCTGAGCCGTGAACTCAGAATACTCCCCTATAAGGCGTCTACTAGTGCCTGCCATTCAAGCGCAACGACCACATACTCCCTGTATTTGCGGTGTATCCATGCCGATGAAAGCGCCCCGCCATGGTGCTTGACGGCCAACTCTCCACCTCCATTGCCGCTGCGGCCGACGCCCTGGTCGCTGGCCAACTGGTCGGCCTGCCGACCGAAACCGTCTACGGCCTGGCCGCCGACGCCGGCAACGACACGGCGGTGCGCGGCATCTTCGCCGCCAAGGGCCGCCCTGCCGACCATCCTTTGATCGTGCACGTGGCGGGCGCCGCGCAGGTGGCGGACTTCGCCGCCAGCGTGCCGGCCTTCGCACAGAAGCTGATCGACGCCTTCTGGCCCGGCCCGTTGACGCTGATCCTGCCGCGCCGCCCCGGCGTGGCCGAGGCGGCGGCGGGCGGGCACGCCACCATCGGCCTGCGCTGCCCGGCGCACCCGGTGGCGCAGACGCTGCTGGCCGCCTGTGCCGAGCGCGGCGTGCGCGGGCTGGCCGCGCCCAGCGCCAACCGCTTTGGCCGCATCAGTCCCACCACGGCGCAGCACGTGGCGCAGGAGTTCGGCGACGAACTGCTGGTGCT
>JAUNUR010000082.1 GCA_030538085.1 Pseudomonadota bacterium
GCCTGGCACGCCCATCACGGCACGCTCGGGCGCATCCAACTGCCGTTTCTATTGATATTTTCAAAAATCACGACAGCGCGGGCCATCAAAAAAAAACCCCTCACATTCCCTCGTCATTGCGGCGACGGCCGCAATCCATGGGGCGTCACCTTGACACGGCGTTGACCCGCGGACACCGTGTGGATTGCGGCCTTCGCCGCAATGACGGGATGAGGTGAAGGCATGACATAGGCTTGTCCTGAATGACGAAACTCTCTCAAGAAAACGTTTTGTAAGTCATTGATTTTCTTCAGGTACACCGGCCCTGCTGGCGGGGTTGGGTTGCTCGATAGGCGCCACCGTGTGTCATGGCGGCGCAGCCGCCGTCATCAACGCGCAGCGAGGTCATTGCGTCATCGCCTTGCGCGTGAGCTGCGTAAGCCCGCGTCACCGTCACGGCGCCACCGGCACCACCACCGGCGCCTGCTGCGTGGGCGGTTGCGCGGTGTGCACCGGCTCGGCCAGCAGGCGGTCCATCAGGCCGGCGCCGGCCCACATGCCCAGTAGCGTAAGCCAGGCGGTGAGGGCGAAGATGGCGCCGCCCGTCATGCCAGCGCCCACGGCGCAGCCGCCGGCCAGCATGCTGCCGAAGCCCATGGCCATGGCGCCGACGATGTAGCGCGCCATGCTGTAGCCGTCCTTGAAGCCCTCGACCTTGAACTCGCGCCCCACCAGCGCGCCGATGAACGAGCCGGCGAACACGCCCGGCAGCATGCCGGCGTCGAAGCCGAAAGCCGGTGCCGGGCTGGCCAGCACGCGCATCAGCCACTCGGCCGAGGGGCCGCTGAACGTGAGGCCCTGGATTTGCACTGGGTCGAAGCTGGCCTGCGACACCGCGTAGCTGAACCACCAGGCGCCCGCCACGGCCAGGCCGGTGCCGATGCCGCCGACCCACATCCACAGCCGGTTGCCGCTGCGCACCGAGAAGATGATGGCCACCACCAGCCACAGCCCGCCGAACACCAGGCCATCGACATGGCCTGCGCCCACGCGCGCCAGCACGTCGCGCGCGGCGCCGCCGTCCACCGTCCACCAGCTCGATATTTCGGCGCGCAGCGGCGCCAGGCTGCCCGCCAGCGCGGCCTGCGCGGTGACGGCGAACACCAGGCCCGACAGCAGCGCCCGCAGGTTGCCGTTGGCCGACAGCACCAGCAGCCGGCTGGCGCAGCCGCGCGTCATGATCATGCCGACACCGAACAGCAACCCGCCCACCAGCGCGCCCGACAGGCTGCCGCGGTTGGCCAGTTGGCGCGCGGTGCTCACGTCCATCCAACCGGCCACGATGAGCGCCTGCACCACGATCAGTGCGCTGGAAAACGCCAACAGCCAGACCGAGAGTTTTTCGCCAAACTTGCCATGCCAGAACTCGATCGCCGCCGCACGCAGGCAAAAGCGCGAGCGCTGCGCGAAGAAGCCGAACAAGATACCGATGACGGCGCCGCCTGCCGCCAATACCGCCGTGGTGCCATAGGTTTCCACCCAGCTTGTCAGTTCTGTCACCATGACCAATAATTAAATCAGCAATAACTGATAAATATGAAGAGCGCATGATGCAACCAGTGATCGACCGCCGTCAACTTCTTCAGCGCTGCGCGTGCGTGGCCTTCGGTGGCATGGTGTGGGCGCGCTATGCCGACGCCGGCGCGCAGGCCGCGCCGACGCCCGAGATGACGGCGCGCGAGGCGGCGCCGGGCTGCTGGTATGTCGAGGGGTTGTCGGCGCTGGGCTCGCCGGTCAATCAGAACTTCATCTCCAACGCGGGCTTCATCGTCACTTCGGGCGGCGTGGTGGTGGTTGATGCGCTGGGCTCGCCCGCGCTGGCCGAGCGCCTGCTGGCCGAGATCAAGAAAGTGACGCCACAGAAGGTGACGCACGTGGTGGTGACGCACTACCACGCAGACCACGTGTACGGCCTGCAGGTGTTCGAGGACGCGGGCGCCAAGATCATCGCGCACCAGGCCGGGCGCGAGTACCTGCACGCCGACACCGCGCGCCTGCGCCTGCAGGCCTCGCGCGAAGAGCTGGCGCCATGGGTGAACGACAAGACCCGCCTGGTCGGCGCCACCGAATGGGTCGACGGCCGCCGCGAACTGGTACTGGGCGATACGCAACTGGTGCTGCAGCCCGTGGGCCCTGCCCATACGCCCGAAGACCTGGCCGTGTACCTGCCGGGCAAGAAAGTGCTGTACGCGGGTGACCTGGTGTTCCGCAGCCGCATCCCGTTCGTGGGGCAGGCCGACAGCCGCAACTGGATCGTCTCGCTCGACAAGCTGCTCGCCTTCGACACGCAGGTCGTCATCCCCGGCCATGGCCCGGTGTCGACCGAGGCGCGCCAGGACATGCAGCTCACGCGCGATTACCTGGTCTATCTGCGCAAGACCATGGGCGCTGCCGCCCAGGAGATGACGCCATTCGACGAAGCCTACAAGGCCACCGACTGGAGCCGCTTCGAGCATCTGCCCTTGTTCGGCGCCGCCAACCGCATGAACGCCTACAACACCTATCTGCTGATGGAGCACGACCCCGAATGAGCGCGCACGATCACCTTCGCTGCTCGCGGCGCCAGGGCTTGCGGGCGCTGGGCGCGCTGCTGCTGGGCGGCGGCGTGGGCAGCGCCCGCGCGGCGGGCAAGCAACTGCCGCCGTCGGCATCGTTGCAGGCCGAGCTGGCGCGCGCGCTGAAGGCGCGGCAGCCGCTGGTCGTCATGGTCAGTCTGCACCGCTGCCCGTGGTGCGACGAGGTGCGCAACAACTATCTGGCGCCCATGCACGCGCAGGACGGGCTGCACGTGGTGCAGGTCGACATGCTCAGCCCCGCCGGCACGCGCACCGTGCAGGGCGAGCCGGTCACGCACAACACGCAAGTCAGCGACTGGGGCGTGAAGATCGCGCCCACCGTGCTGTTCCTCGGCCCCGGCGGCAAGGAAGTGGCCGACCGGCTGGTGGGCGGCTCGCCAGACTTTTATTCCGCCTACCTGGACAACCGCCTCGCACAGGCGCGCAGGGCGGTGACGGCCAGTTGATGGGTTGGGAGCATTGAACCTATTGAAAATTTCGTAATTCATGAGACGCCGCTTGCCCTCACCCCAACCCTCTCCCAGAGGGAGATTCTTTCTGATGGTCCGCGCTGTCGTGATTTTTGAAAACTTCAATAGGTTGAAAACAAGTCTCAAACCGTCTTGTGGGAGCGGGCTTGCCCGCGATGAGACGACGGGTCGCCACCAACGCCTGATCGCGGGCAAGCCCGCTCCCACACGGCGGATGAGTTCCGCGCGCCATCTGAGACTTCGTGATAATCAATCAAAAACGATAGCTGCTAGCGCTTGATATACAAAGATTTCAGATGCTTTTGTCTTGAAATCGTTTGTGGGAAAGCGCAGGGCACTATAAAAAACAGAGTCCAGCCCTGAAGCGGGTTGGCCCACAAGCTGCCAAAGGAGACAAGCATGAAGCACCTTCACCGCATCCGTACCGGGGCACTGTCCGCACTGTTCGGCCTCAGCCTGGGCGCTGCCGCGCAAGGCCCGGCCATCTTCAAGGAGGCCGACCTGAAGCTGGGCGAAAAACTGATCGTCGAGAACAAGTGCAGCGAATGCCACGCCAAGAAGTGGGCCGACGCCGGCAACGCCATCTACCGGCCCAAGGGGCGCATTAACACGCCCGGCCTGCTGCGCGGCATGGTGGAGCAGTGCAATACCGAGCTGAACCTGGGCCTGTTCCCCGAAGAGGTGACCTCGGTGGCCGCCGTGCTCAACCGCGATCATTACCGCTTCGCGGATTGACTGCCGCCGCGCCGTCAAGACCGTCGCACTCGGGATAACCCCCGCAGGCAGCAAGGTCAAGCCGCACTAATATCAACGCTTGCGCATATATAGATTTTTCAGTTTCATGGCAGACGATCAGCTTCAACCCGCACCAGCCAGCCTGGACCGTGGACGCCTGCGCAAGGCGCCCGAGAGCTTTCTTGACCAGGCTGGTGTGCGCACCGTGTTCGCCGAGGGCAAGCGTGGCCGGCGCGACTTCATCCGCGGCGCCTTCGCCGCCGCCCTGGCCGGTGGCGCCAGCGCCCGCGCCGCGGCGCAGGGCGCGCCGGTGGGCGAGGGCGATCCGGCCATCCTCAAGCTGCCGGCGCACAGCACCGGCCTGGGCCAGCCGGTGGTGACCGACGGCTACGGCCTTCCTTCCAAGTTCGAGGGCAACGTGCAGCGCCGCCAAAGCCCCGGCCTGACGCAATCCACCCAGTCGTCGGTGTCGTTCGCGCCGCTGCAGTCGCTGTTCGGCATCGTCACGCCCAGCGGCCTGCACTTCGAGCGCCACCACCAGGGCTGGTGGGACGTCGACCCGGCGCAGCACCGCTTCATGGTCAACGGCATGGTGAAGGCACCCAAGGTGTTCACCATGGACGAGATCATGCGTCTGCCCAGCGTCAGCCGCTTCTATTTCATCGAATGCGGTGCCAACACCGGCATGGAGTGGGGCAACGTGGCCGTGCCCACCTGCCAGTACACGCACGGCATGCTGTCGTGCAGCGAGTTCACCGGCGTGCCGCTGATCACGCTGCTGGAGCTGGCCGGTGCCGACCTCAAGGGCGGCAAATTCGTGCTGGCCGAAGGCGCCGACGGCTCCAGCATGACCCGCACCATCCCCATGAGCCTGGTCACCAGCGGCGAAGTGCTGGTGGCCTACGGCCAGAACGGCGAGATGCTGCGCCCCGAAAACGGCTACCCGCTGCGCCTGGTGGTGCCGGGCGTGCAGGGCGTAAGCTGGGTGAAGTACCTGCGCCGCGTCGAAGTGGGCGACCAGCCCTGGGCCACCAAGGACGAGGCCATTCACTACGTCGACCTGATGCCGGACGGCACGCACCGCCAGTACACCAGCATTCAGGAGTGCAAGAGCGTCATCACCGCGCCCTCGGGCGGGCAGGTGCTGCTCGACAAGGGCTTCTACAACATCAGCGGCCTGGCCTGGTCGGGCCGCGGCAAGATCAAGCGCGTGGACGTGTCGGTCGACGGTGGCCGGAACTGGCGCAGTGCGCGGCTGGAAACACCGGTGATGGACAAGTGCCTGACGCGCTTCAACCTCGACTGGGTGTGGGACGGCAAACCCACCATCGTGCAAAGCCGCGCCATGGACGACACCGGCTACGTGCAGCCCAACTACAAGCAGCTGCGCGACGTGCGCGGCAACCGCTCCATCTATCACAACAACGCCATCCAGTCGTGGCTGGTGCAGGAAAACGGCGAGGTCAAGAATGTTCAGCTCTCGTAAAGCGCTCGCCACGCTGGTGCTGGCCGTCTTTGCCCTGCCGGCGCTGGCGCAGGATAAGTTCCCCGGCATCGGCCGCACCGCCACGCCCAAGGAAGTGGCGGCCTGGGACATCGACGTGCGCCCCGACTTCAAGGGTCTGCCGTCCGGCAGCGGCTCGGTGGCCACCGGCCAGGACATCTGGGAAAGCAAGTGCGCCAGCTGCCACGGCTTCTTCGCCGAATCCAACTCGGTGTTCACGCCGCTGGTCGGCGGTACCACCTCAGAGGACGTGAAGACCGGCCGCGTGGCCAACCTGACGCGCGCCGACTACCCCGGCCGCACCAGCCTGATGAAGGTGCCCACCGTCTCGACGCTGTGGGACTACATCAACCGCGCCATGCCCTGGGATCGCCCCAAGTCGCTCAAGCCCGACGAGGTGTACGCCGTCACCGCCTTCTTGTTGAACCTGGCGAACGTGGTGCCCAACGACTTCACGCTGTCCGACAAGAACATCGCCGAAGTGCAGCAGCGCATGCCCAACCGCAACGGCATGACCACCGCGCACGCCATGTGGCCCGGCAAGGAGCTGAACGGCCAGCCCAAGCCCGACGTGGTGGGCACCGCCTGCATGAGCAACTGCCCCGAGCTGAAAGTCTCCTCGCGCCTGCCCGAGCACGCCCGCGATGCGCACGGCAACCTGCGCGAGCAGAACCGCACCGTCGGCCCACAGCGCGGTTCCGACACCGCCAAGGCCGAGGGCAAGCTGGGCGATGCCGCCGGCCCTGTCAAGGTGGTCGGCCCCGTGGGCGGCGCGGCCAGCCCCAACGCCGCCGCCATCGCGCTGACGCAAAAGCACGCCTGCACCGCCTGCCACAACATCGACGGCAAGCTGGTCGGCCCCAGCTTCGTCGACATCGGCAAGAAATACGGCGGCAAGACCGACTACCTGGCGGGCAAGATCAAGTCCGGCGGCTCCGGCGTGTGGGGCGACATTCCCATGCCGCCGCAGGCCCTGCCGGACGACGACACCCAGGCATTGGCCACCTGGCTGGCCGCGGGAGCCAGCAAGTGACCGGCTGGCGCTTTGCATGTGGGGACATCCCTCATGCAAGTGCCACGCTGACGTATTAGCATCCACTTAACTTTCAGGAGAAACCAGTCATGCAGACACGTCGACAAACCCTCAAGCAGAGCGCCGCAGTGGCGGGCCTGCTGGCCGGCACCGGCCTGTTCCCGCAATACGCGCTGGCCTTCAACAAGGCCGCCTTTGATGCCAAGAGTCTGAACGACGCCATCCAGGCGCTGGGCGGCGCCGGCGCACCGGCCGAAAGCGGCTCGGTCTCGCTGACGGCCCCCGACATCGCCGAAAACGGCGCCGTGGTGCCGCTGGCCGTGGCCAGCACGCTGCCGGGCGTCAAGCAACTGCTGCTGCTGGTCGAGAAGAACCCCAACGCCCTGGTCGCCGTGTTCAACGTGACGCCCGAGGTGGACCCCAGCTTCGCCACCCGCGCCAAGATGGGCGAGTCTTCCGACGTCTACGCCGTGGCCATCACCAACGACGGGAAGGCGCACTACGCCAAGAAGGAAGTCAAGGTCACCTTGGGTGGCTGCGGAGGCTGATATGACCCCCCTGAGTCGCCTGCGGCGCCGTCCCCCAGGGGACAACGCCAGTGGCCGGGCCAAGCCCGCTCCACGGCGTTCCCGCAGGGCCTGCTCCGCGGCCGTTTGAATGTTTTGATCAGAGTTTGAATTAGGAGAATAGACATGGCAGATCCAATGCGAATCCGCGCTCAGGCCGCTGGCGACAAGGCCACGGTGCGCGTGCTCATGAGCCACGAGATGGAGTCCGGCCAGCGCAAGGACGCGTCCGGCAAGCTGGTGCCCGCCTGGCACATTCAGGACGTCACCGCCAGCCTGAATGGCAAGCCGGTGTTCTCGTGCGAATGGGGCCCCGCGGTGTCCAAGAACCCGTTCCTGCAGTTCAGCGTCAAGGGCGCCAAGGCCGGCGACAAGATCGCCGTGACCTGGAAGGACAACAAGGGCGAAACGCGCACCGACGAAGCCACGGTGTCGTAAGCAGCGCTTGCACCATCCCACAAGGCGGGCGTGAACAGGCCCCACGCCCGCCTTTTCTTTTTCCGCATCACGAGGAGACAAGCACGATGCAGATACGAAAGCTCTCTTTGGCGGTCGCCGCGCTCGGCCTGATGGCGTCCAGTGGCGCCTTGTTGGCGCAGGAGAAAACCTCGATCCAGGCGATCGAGGAATACCGCGAGATGCTGCAGGACGGCAACCCCGCCGAACTGTTCGAGGCCAAGGGCGAGGAGTTGTGGAAGAAGCCCCGCGGCCCCAAGAATGCCTCGCTCGAAAAATGTGACCTGGGCAAGGGCCCGGGCGTGGTGAAGGGCGCCTTCGTCGAACTGCCGCGCTATTTCAAGGACACCAACAAGGTGCAGGATCTGGAGTCGCGCCTGATCACCTGCATGCAGACGCTGCAGGGCATCGACCCGAAGGAGATCGTCAACGGCCAGTGGGGTCGCGGCGAGCGCGCCAACACCACGGCGCTGGCGACCTGGATCGGGGCGCAGTCCAAGGGCATGGCTTTCAACCTGCCGCAATCGCACGCGCAGGAGCGCACCATGTACGAGGTGGGCAAACGCCTGTTCTTCCAGCGCGGTGGCCCGCACGACTTTGCCTGCGCCTCGTGCCACGGCGAAGAGGGCAAGCGCATCCGCCTGCAAGACCTGCCGCTGCTGACCAAGGCGCCGGGCGACGGCGTGGGCTTTGCCGCCTGGCCGGCCTACCGCGTGTCCAACGGCCAGATGTGGAGCATGCAGCACCGCCTGAACGACTGCTACCGCCAGCAGCGCTTCCCCGAACCCGACTTTGCCAGCGACGTGACCGTTGCGCTCGGCGTGTACCTGGGCGTCAATGCCAAGGGCGACAAGTCCGCCGTGCCCACCATCAAGAGATGACCCCCCTGAGCCGCCTTCGGCGTCTTCCCCCAGGGGGACAACGCCAGTGGCCGGGCCAAGCCTGCTCCACGGCGTTCTGGTACGGCCTGCTTCAGCGGCCAACGGTATTGGTTGAAAGCGCACCGGATCTTTGAAAGGAATACGTTGTCATGAAAAAACATCCACACATCCTCGCGCTGGCTGCCGCGGCGGCCCTGGTGGCTGGCTGCGCTGGCAGCGGCGGTGCGGCGGGTATGCCGTCAGCCGCTGACCTGGACTCGCTGACGCAGCAGATCGTCAAGCAATCCTTTCACGACAAGGGCATCGTCAAGGTGGCCGACGTGTTCCGCGACGACGAGACTACGCGCCTGTGCAACGCCGCCGACGTGGCGGGCAAGCCGCTGGACGCGGCCACCGCCAAACGCATCGAAGCGCTGAACATGAAGACCATCAAGTGGCCTTCCGACGGCAAATACCTGGGCGACTGGCGCGAGGGCGAGAAGATCGCCCAGAGCGGTCGCGGCCTGACCTGGACCGACAAGGCCGGCAGCGTGAACGGCGGCAACTGCTACAACTGCCACCAGATCGACAAGAAGGAAATCTCCTTCGGCACCATCGGCACCAGCCTGTACAACTTCGGCAAGATTCGCGGCGTGACAGATCCGAACAGCCCGGCCGCACAGGAAATGGTGAAGTACACCTGGGGCAAGATCTGGAACAGCAAGGCCTACAACGCCTGCTCCAACATGCCGCGCGCGGGCCACATGGGCATCCTGAACGAGGATCAGGTGCGTCATCTGGTGGCCCTGCTGCTCGACCCCAAGTCGCCGGTGAATCAATAGCAGACGCAATGACGAAATGATCCGCGCGGCGCTTGGCCGCGCGATGACGGCGCCGTGCGCCATGGGCTGTGCGACAAGCCCCTTTCATTTCGTCATGGGGCGCGCCGAGCCGTTGTCATTCCGTCATTTTTTCCGCACGTCATGAACCTCACCAAACGCGAATTCCTGCAAGTGCTCAGCGCCGCCAGCGCCGCCGGCATGGGCCTGGGCCACTTTGTCAACGCCAGCGCCCAGACGGCCGCCGAAGGGCTGTACGACATCCCCAAGTTCGGCAATGTGTCCTTCCTGCACATCACCGACTGCCACGCGCAGCTCAAGCCCATCTACTTCCGCGAGCCCAGCGTGAACCTGGGCGTGGCCGACATGAAGGGCAAACTGCCGCACCTGGTGGGCGAGCACCTGCTGAAGGCCGCCGGCGTGAAGGCCGGCACCGCCGAGGCGCACGCGCTGACCTACCTCGACTTTGAGCAGGCAGCCCAGCGCTACGGCAAGGTGGGCGGCTTTGCGCACCTGGCCACGCTGGTGGGGCGCATGCGCGCCAGCCGCCCCGGCGCGCTGCTGCTGGACGGTGGCGACACCTGGCAGGGCAGCGGCACCTCGCTGTGGACCAACGGCCAGGACATGGTCGACGCCTGCAAGCTGCTGGGCGTGGACGTGATGACCGGCCACTGGGAATTCACCCTCGGCATGGAGCGCGTGAAGGAAATCGTCGAGAAGGACTTCGCCGGAGGATCGGGCAGCGGCGCGGCGGCGCACCGCGTCGACTTCGTGGCGCAGAACATCAAGACGCTGGACTTCGGCGACCCGGTGTTCAAGCCCTACGTCATCAAGCAGATGAACGGCGTGCCCGTGGCCATCGTCGGCCAGGCCTTCCCCTACACGCCCATCGCCAACCCGCGCTACATGGTGTCCGAGTGGGAGTTCGGCATCCAGGACGAGAACATGCAGAAGGTGGTGGACGAGGCCCGCGCCAAGGGTGCACAGGTCGTCGTCGTCGTCAGCCACAACGGCATGGACGTGGACCTGAAGATGGCCAGCCGCGTGCGCGGCATCGACGCCATCATGGGCGGTCACACGCACGACGGCATGCCGGTGGCAACGGTGGTCAAGAACGCCGGTGGCCAGACGCTGGTGACCAACGCCGGCAGCAACGGCAAGTTCCTCGGCGTGCTCGACTTCGACGTCAAGAACGGCAAGGTGGCCGACTACCGCTACAAGCTGCTGCCCGTGTTCGCCAACATGCTGCCGGCCGACAAGGACATGGACGCGCTGATCACCAAGATCCGCAGCCCCTACGAAGCCAAGCTGGCTGAGCAGTTGGCCGTCACCGAGGGCACGCTGTACCGCCGCGGCAACTTCAACGGCACCGGCGACCAACTCATCGTCGACGCGCTGATGGAAGTGCAGGGCGCCGACCTGGCCTTCTCGCCCGGCTTCCGCTGGGGCACCACGCTGCTGCCCGGCCAGCCGATCACCCGCGAATGGCTGCTCGACATGACCGCCACCACCTACAGCTACGCCACGCTGACGGACATGAAGGGCGACATGATCAAGACCGTTCTGGAGGACGTGGCCGACAACTTGTTCAACCCCGACCCGTACTACCAGCAAGGCGGCGACATGGTGCGCGTGGGCGGCCTCACCTACGCCTGCGACCCGACCGCCGCCGCCGGCAAGCGCATCAGCGACATGCGGCTGAAGGGCCAGCTGATCAACGCCGACAAGACCTACAAGGTGGCGGGCTGGGCCCCCGTGGCCGAAGAGGCCGCCAAGGCCGGCAACCCGATGGTGTGGGAACTGGTCGAGAAGTGGCTGAAGGCACGCGGCGGCAAGGTATCGGCGCGCCAGCTCAACCAACCCAAGCTGACGGGCGGGCTGCCCAACCCGGGTTACGCCGGCTGAAGCGCCTGAGCGCTATTCTTTGAATAGCTGGCCCCGCAGTGTGTACAAGCGCTGTGGGGCTTTTTGTTGAGGCAGAACGTGTCCGGTAGGCTGGCGTTGAGTGCAGCGAAACCCAGCTTCCGGGCTGGCCTGGCAAGCAGGTCTTCGTTGTCGCAACGTTTCCATATACTCCTGGCATAGATGGCTAACAGCGCCCTATTGACGGGAGATAAAGTCATATACTCCCTATATGGATTCACCTGTACGCGCAGACAAGCATCTCCCTTGACACCCGCCAGCGCTGCCAGTCGCCGCACCAACGGCGTTGGCTTGCACTTGCCACCGGGCTGCCATCGCATGCATTCATGCTCAAAAACCCTTTCCAGTACCCAAACAGCATGCGCGAACAGCTATTGAAACAGTAGCTACAGCGGTATCTCGTTCAGTTGCTCCACCGTCACCGCAGGCAGCGGCTGGCTGTCCATCAGCCAATCCAGCGGGCTCGGCACGCCGCCCGCCACCTTCAACACGTGGGTGTAGACCATGGTGGTGCTCACGTCCGCGTGGCCCAGAAGCTCCTGCACCGTGCGGATGTCGGCGCCGCGCTGCAGCAGGTGCGTGGCAAAGCTGTGCCGCAGGGTGTGCGGGCTGGCTGGTTTGGTCACGCCCGCCGCGCGCAGCGCCCGCGCCAGTGCACGCCGAAAGCTCTGGTCGTACACGTGGCGCCGCCGCCGCACGCCGCTGCGCGGATCCAGCGCCAGCGTGGCCTGCGGAAACACCCAGAACCACGCCCAGCTTTCCGGCGCGCGGGGGTACTTGGCCGCCAGCGCATGCGGCAACTCCACGCCCGGCACGCCATCGGCCCGGTCCTGCGCCCACACCGCATGCGCCTGATGCAACTGCGCGCGCAGCCGTTCGCGCAGCGTGGCCGGCAGCATCACCACCCGATCCTTGCCACCCTTGGCCTCGCGCACCACGATGGCGCCGTGCTCGAAATCCACATCCTTCACCCGCAGCCGCAACGCTTCCAGCACCCGCATGCCCGTGCCATACAGCAACGCGGCAATCAGGCCATACGTGCCATCCATCGCCGTCAGCGTGCGCCGCACCTCATCACTCGTCAGCACCACCGGCAACCGCCGTACCGCGCGCGGGCGGCCGATCTCGGCCATCCACGGCAGATCGAGCTTGAACACCTCGCGGTACAGAAACAGCAGCGCCGACAGCGCCTGCTTGTGCGTCGAAGGCGACACCTGCCGCGCCTCGGCCAGGTGCGTCAGAAAGGCCTCGATCTCTGCCGCCCCCATCTCGCGCGGATGCCGCAGGCCATGAAAGCGCACGAAAGCCCGCACCCAATGCACATAGGCTTTCTCGGTCGAAAGCGCAAAGTGCCGGTAACGCACCGCGGAGCGAAGCTGATCGAGCAGCCGCGGCGCTGCTGGCGGGGCGTGTGCGGATGTACTGGTCATGTAAACAGTATAAATCACTTGCTCGCCAATACAAATAGCGCTACGATGCAGAGACACATCGCAACCGCTTGCGCGGTTATCTGTCAAACGACGGATATGATGGATAAATCACGTTAGGCAGTTTTTAGGTTTTCAGGTTGGAAACGCTGTGCCGCAAACATCGCCTTCAGTGTGCAAGCGCCTTTCAGGGCATTTTTGACCTGAAAGCCGCGCCCATACTGCAGGTTGTTGAATCACCGTTTTCAGTTTTATCATTTGGGTTGTTTTGGCGGTCTGCATATCAAGCGCTGTTTTTATTTCAAGGTTGCTGGCACGTTCGGGTTGTGTCACGGTCGCGCTTCTTCTTGCCTAACCCGTCGGTCAAGCGGACGGCCAAAAGCTTCGCTTTTGCCTTCCCTCCGCGCTTCGCGCTCCGGCGCCGCTTACCTTCAACGTTAGGCAGTTTTTGAGTTTTCAGGTTTGAAGCGTTGTGCCGCAAACAGCACCCCGGCTATTTATGCGCCTTTCAGGGCATTTTTGGCCTGTAGGCCGCGCCCATTCTGCAGGTTGTTGAATCACCGTTTTCAGTCTTATCATTTGGTTGGTTTTGGCGGTCTGCAAATCAAGCGCTGTTTTTATTTAAAGGTTGCTGGCAGGTTCGGATTGTGTCACGGTTGCGCTTCTTCTGGCCTAACCCGTCGGTCAAGCGGACGGCCTTCGGCTTCCCTCCGCTACGCTCCGGCGCCGCTTACCTTCAACGTTAGGCAGTTTTTGAGTTTTCAGGTTTGAATCGCTGTGCCGCAAACATCGCCTTCAGTGTGCAAGCGCCTTTCAGGGCATTTTTGGCTTGAAAGCCGCGCCCATTGGGCAGGTTGTTGAATCACCGTTTTCAGTTTTATCATCTTGCTTGTTTTGGCGGTCTGCAAATCAAGCGCTGTTTTTGTTTCAAGGTTGCTGGTGCGTTCGGGTTGTGTCACGGTTGCGCTTCTTCTTGCCTAACCCGTCGGTCAAGCGGACGGCCAAAAGCTTCGCTTTTGCCTTCCCTCCGCTTCGCTCCGGCGCCGCTTACCTTCAACGTTAGGCTTGACATGCGCAGCTATGAAGAAATTGAAGCAGAATTTCGTAGCAGTCCAATAGGTATTTGGTATCGCCGTGGAAAGATTCTAGCTTGGTCATTATTTCCAATAATTGTTGCTTTATCTTTCATTACCCCACTATTTTCACCCGGCTGTCATATCTTTGAAATCAAAAGCACTTGTTGCTGCAATTTTTCATTTTACAATTCCGAAACGGCTATTGCCTTGCCTCTTCTTTTTAATTTGGTTTTCGCTATTGGTTTGGCCGTACTCCTAGCAATAATCAAAAATTTTTTAATTTTGTGGTTTTTGTTAAAAAAACTCTTTGTAAGTAAGCGTGCCAATTAAATGCTATAGTATATAGGTAGCAAAGAATATTTAGCGCACGCGTTTTTTCTGCGTTCGCCGTTTTTGGCATTTAGGTTCTACAAAGTTTTCAGGTTCTTTTTTGTTTAAAGGTTGTGTTTTTCATAGCCTAACAAGGCGGTCAAGCGGACGGCCAAACCGCTACGCGGTTTGCCTTCCCTCCGCGCTTCGCGCTCCGGCGCCGCTTACCTTCAACGTTAGACCGCATAAATCTCATGCCTAATACCTGTCTTATATTCTTTCGGCCTGGAAAGGCCACACTTGAAACCGCATCCAAGTCACTAGAAGAATATGGCTTAACTGTTGACAAAGCCGAAGACCACCTTGTGGCCTATCGGCCCGACTCTCCGTCTTACATCGTGCGGTTGGTCAAGGGTTCACATGTGCTCGAAGAAGCCACAGAAATCGGGGCAGGAACGGAGCACGCAGTCGAAATGTCTATGTGCAGTGAGCGCTTCGAGATAGAAATTGAAAATCTGAGTGAGGCTCTCGATGAAATCAATACTCTTATGGAGGTTCAGGGCGCTTTGCAAGACGCTTCTGACGGCTATCTGTTCCTTCCTTGGAATGGAAGTTTGTCAAAGCCTTGGTAGGCATTCAGACAGTGCGGCCTAACCCGTCGGTCAAGCGGACGGCCTTCGGCTTCCCTCCGCTTCGCTCCGGCGCCGCTTACCTTCAACGTTAGGCATTACATATGTGGGAAGGTCAAT
>JAUNUR010000133.1 GCA_030538085.1 Pseudomonadota bacterium
CGGCCTTCGCCGCAATGACGGGATGAGGTGAAGGCATGACATAGGCTTGTCCTGATGACGAAATCCTCAATAGGTTGAATGATCAGGTGATTTCGAGATCGGCCGCCGCCACGTTGGCGATGCGGTTGCGCACCGACAGCACCGCGACCAGCGAGATGGCGGCCAGGATCAGGATGTAGATGGCGATGGGCATCCAGTTGCCGTTGTACTTGGCGATCAGCCAGGTGGCGATCAGCGGCGCGGTGCCGCCAGCCAGTGCCGCGCCGATCTGGTAGCCCAGCGTGATGCCGGTGTAGCGCACGCGGGTGTGGAAGATTTCAGAGCACAGGGTGCCCAGTGTGGCCGTGATGGGTGCCCAGATCACGCCCATGGCGAGCACGGTCGCCAGGGTGAGCAGAGTCACCGAATGGGTGTCGAGCAGCTTGAAGTACGGCACGATGAAGGCCGCCATCAGCAGCACGCCCGCCGTGTAGGTGCGGCGGCGGCCGATGATGTCCGACAGCCAGCCCATCACCGGAATCATGACGCAGGCCACCAGCGCGGCCAGCGAAACGGCGTTGAGCACGTCCACCTTGGTGTACTGCAACTGGTTGGTGGCATAGCTGACCACGAAGGTGGAGAAGATGTAGAACGGCGCCGTCTCCACCACTTTCAGGCCACAGGCGATCAGCGACTCGCGCCAGTGGTGGCGCACGGTCTCCACCAGGGGTTGCTTGGCGATGTTGCCGGTTTCCTTGGCTTTCAGGAAGGCGGGCGTTTCGTCGATGCCGCGGCGAATCCACAGGCCCAGGATAACCAGCACGATGCTGGCCACGAACGGCACGCGCCAGCCCCAGGCCAGAAATTCCGCCTCGGGCAGCTTGGCCATCAGGCTGAGGAACAGCGTGGCCAGCAGCATCCCGACCGTGACGCCCACCTGCGGCACGCTGCCGAACAGGCCCTTGCGGGTGCGGGGGGCGTATTCATAGGCCAGCAGCAGCGCGCCGCCCCATTCACCGCCAATGCCCAGGCCCTGGATGATGCGCAGCAGCACCAGCAGGATCGGAGCGGCCACGCCAATCTGCTGGTAGGTGGGCAGCAGGCCGATGGCGACGGTGGCGCCGCCCATCAGCGCCAGCGTCATGACCAGTGTTTTCTTGCGGCCGATGCGGTCACCGATGTGGGCGAAGAAGAAACCGCCGAAAGGGCGGATGAAGAAGGTCAGCGAGAACGACAGGTACGACAGCAGCAGGGCCACCACTGGGTCGGAGCTGGGAAAGAACAGCTTGTTGAACACCAGCGCGGCGGCGGTGCCGTAGAGAAAGAAGTCGAACCACTCGATTGAGCTGCCGATCAGGCTGGCGATCAACGCACGCCGGCGCGTGGTGGGGGAATTGGTACGGGGTTCAACGGCTGTAGTCATAAAAAAATCGAGAGTAGAAGGGGTCACGCGGTCCCGGACGTGCGCGACGATCAAGCC
Organism: Pseudomonadota bacterium; assembly: GCA_030538085.1. Lineage (GTDB taxonomy): Bacteria > Pseudomonadota > Gammaproteobacteria > Burkholderiales > Burkholderiaceae_C > Ottowia. The sequence continues at coordinate 1,460 of JAUNUR010000133.1, forward strand.
CGCCGCCCAAGGCATGCGGGATTATTGCCAAACATGAAGACTTTGATGTTAGATTTTTTGGGCAATGGCTTGATGCCAAACAAGACTTCACTTGGGTCATGTGTGTGGCGCGGGCATGGGTGCCGAGTCGGCGTACTAGCCGCCCAGCCGCTGGCCAGGATTGCGGGACAGCACACCAGGTGCTTGGCTTATTCGCCTTAGAGCTTGTTCAAAGTCTCCTCGCGGGTGCCTGAGGCAGCGCGGCGCGCTGCTTGGTTGTCGCGCTTGCCAATAGCTCAAGCCATTGGCTGTGCACGATGCCTCGCATCGCATCCACGCACGCATCCCATGCCCCTCGCGCCGCATGACAAATGACGAATGACAAAT
>JAUNUR010000083.1 GCA_030538085.1 Pseudomonadota bacterium
ACGTTTTGTAAGTCATTGATTTTCTTCAGGTACACCGGCCCTGCTGGCGGGGTTGAGTTGCTCAATAGAGGCTGTCCCCAAACTCCTCGCGCCGCGCTTGTCCCCGGTCTCGGGCGCCCTGCGGCGTTGCATCCCTTGCCAATAGCACAAGCTATTGGCTGCGAAATGCGCCTTGCAGGACACCCGATCCGGGGCAATCGCTTACCGCGATGAGTTTGAGGACAGCCTCTCAAAAGTTATCCGCCGACGGCGTTGACCGGAAGTGTCACGCGCCGCCACGACAATGCCGGCCATGACCGTGGCCGCATCCCCCGACGCCTCCACCGTGCCCTTCGGCGAGGCGCTGCGCTTCTGGCTCAAGCTGGGCTTCATCAGCTTCGGTGGGCCGGCGGGGCAGATCGCCGTGATGCACCGCGAACTGGTGGAGCAGCGGCGCTGGATCAGTGAGCGGCGCTTCCTGCACGCGCTCAACTACTGCATGCTGCTGCCAGGTCCCGAGGCGCAGCAGCTCGCCACCTACATCGGCTGGCTGCTGCACCGCACGCACGGCGGCATCGCGGCGGGGGCGCTGTTCGTGCTGCCTTCGCTGGTGCTGCTGATCGCGTTGTCGGCGGTTTACCTGCTGTACGGCCAGGTGCCGTGGGTGGCGGGCCTGTTCCACGGCATCAAGGCGGCGGTGGCGGCCATCGTGCTGCACGCCATGCTGCGCATTGGCGGCAAGACGCTGAAAACGCCGCTGCTGTGGGCGCTGGCGCTGTTCAGCTTCATCGCCATCGCGGGGCTGAAGTGGCCGTTTCCGGTGGTGGTGCTGGGCGCGGGCGTGGTGGGCTGGCTGGCGGGGCGCTTGGCGCCGGATCGGGTGCTGCCCCCCGCACCAGCGCAGCACGCTGGTGGCGGCGCGGCCACCACGGCCCTGCTGGACGACCACGTGCCGCCGCCACCGCATGCGCGGTTTTCGCGCGCGGGGCTGGCGCGCGTGCTCGGCGCGGGCGCGTTGTTGTGGGTGCTGACGATGGCGGCGCTGATCGTCTGGCAGGGCTGGCCAGCCACGCAGACGCAGATGGGCTGGTTCTTCAGCAAGGCGGCGCTGATCACCTTTGGTGGCGCCTACGCGGTGCTGCCCTACGTACACCAGGCGGCGGTGGAGCAGCACCAGTGGCTCACGGCGGCGCAGATGATGGACGGTCTGGCGCTGGGCGAGACCACGCCTGGCCCGCTGATCATGATCGTCGCCTTCGTCGGCTACCTGGGCGCGGCGGGCGAGGCGGCGCGCGCCTGTGGCGATGCCGCCGGTTGCGGCGCGGCCGTGTTTGCCTGGGGCGCGCTGGGCGCGGTGGTGGCGACGTGGTTCACCTTTCTGCCCTCGTTCGTTTTCATCCTGGCGGGTGGGCCGCTGGTGGAATCGACGCACGGCAAGCTGGCCTTCACCGCGCCGCTGGCGGCCATCACGGCGGCGGTGGTGGGCGTGATTGGCAGCCTGGGACTGTTTTTTTTGGTGCACATCGCCTGGCCCCAAGGGCTGGCGGGCGGTGCGCTGGCCCGCGTGGACTGGGCGGCGCTGGGCTTGACCGCGCTGGCCGCGTTCGCGCTGTTGCGCTTGAAGTGGGGCGTGATCCCCGTCATTGCGCTGTGCGCGCTGGCTGGGCTGGCGCTGCGCCTGAGTGGTTGGGGTTGATTCGCGGATTCTGTGGGAGCGGCCTCGGCCGCGTGTTGAGCACGCCTGTGTGGCGGCACTGAGTGCGCGGCTTCAAGCGCGCTTTGACAGCGAGGCCGAGGGCCACTCCCACAGCAGGTGGTTCGTTCACGAGCCTCGCAACGGAATTTCGCGTGAGGAGCCAGAACGCCTGCTCAACGGGCGTCCGCCACGATAAAGTGTGAAGAACGCCGTGCTAAAGTTGACGTTGACGTAAACGTCAATCAAACCACACTGGAGACGCCGCGCTCAATGACCGATCCGCAGACCGCTCACGCCGCGATCCACGCGCGCATTGCCGACAGCTTTGCTCGCCAGGGCATGATGCGCCATCTGGGTGCCGAGCTGCGGCGCGTGGAGCCGGGGCTGGTCGAGATCTGGCTGCCCTACTCCGACAAGGTGACGCAGCAGCAGGACGGCTTTCACGGCGGCGCTGTTGGAGCAGTGGCCGACATCGCGGGCGGCTATGCCGCGCTGACGGTGGCGCCGGAGGGCATGGAAGTCGTCACCGCCGAATACAAGATCAACTTTCTCGGCAGCTACCGCGGTGGTGCGCTGCGCGCCATTGGCCGCGTGGTCAAGCCGGGCAAGCGCCTCATTGTTACCACGGCCGAGGTCACGCACATCGACGAAAAGGGCCAGGAAGGCCCCTGTGCGTTGATGCAGCAAACGATTGTTCCAGTACCCACCAAGTAATTCATTCCAAGGAGACACACCATGAGCAACCTGCCCGGCCTGAACTTTCAACTGGGTGAAGACATTGACGCACTGCGCGACGCCGTGCGCAGTTTCGCCGAGGCCGAAATCGCCCCGCGCGCGGCCGAGATCGACCAGAGCGACCAGTTCCCCATGGACCTGTGGCCCAAGATGGGCGAGCTGGGCGTGCTGGGCATCACCGTGCCCGAGGCCTACGGCGGCGCCGACATGGGCTATCTGGCGCACATGATCGCCATGGAAGAGATCAGCCGCGCCAGCGCCTCGGTGGGCCTGAGCTACGGCGCGCACTCCAACCTGTGCGTCAACCAGATCAAGCGCAACGGCAACGAGGCGCAAAAGCAAAAATACCTGCCCAAGCTGATCAGCGGCGAGCACGTGGGCGCGCTGGCGATGAGCGAGCCCGGCGCCGGCAGCGACGTGATCAGCATGAAGCTCAAGGCCGAGGACAAGGGCGGCTACTACCTGCTGAACGGCACCAAGATGTGGATCACCAACGGCCCCGACGCCGACACCATGGTGGTCTACGCCAAGACCGAGCCCGAGCTGGGCGCGCGCGGCGTCACCGCCTTCATTGTCGAGAAGGGCATGAAGGGCTTTTCCACCGCGCAGAAGCTCGACAAACTGGGCATGCGCGGCAGCCACACGGGCGAGATGGTGTTCGACAACGTCGAGGTGCCCGAGAGCCACATCCTCGGCACGCTGAACGGCGGCGCCAAGGTACTGATGAGCGGCCTGGACTACGAGCGCGCCGTGCTGGCGGGCGGCCCCGTCGGCATCATGCAGGCGGTCATGGACAACGTGATTCCCTACATCCACGACCGCAAGCAGTTTGGCCAGAGCATTGGCGAATTCCAGTTGGTACAGGGCAAGGTGGCCGACATGTACACCGTGCTGCAGGCCGGCCGCGCCTTCCTCTACACCATCGGCAAGAACCTGGACGAGCTGGGCAGCGAACACGTGCGCCAGGTGCGCAAGGATTGCGCGTCGGTGATCCTGTGGACGGCCGAGATGGCGACCAAGATGGCGGGCGACGGCATCCAGCTGTTTGGCGGCAACGGCTACATCAACGAATACCCGCTGGGCCGCCTGTGGCGCGACGCCAAGCTGTACGAGATCGGCGCCGGCACCAGCGAAATCCGCCGCATGCTGATTGGGCGCGAGCTGTTCGCCGAGACGATGTGAGCGTCAGTCCGCCCAAGGGTTGATGAGTTTTACACTGGTTCCTGCAAAACCGCCTTCATCCCTTGTCACCACCGCTGCCTTGTGCCGCCGGCAGATGGCGGCGATGGCGGCATCGGCGAACTGAATAGGCTGGCCTTTGGCCTGACGTGTTTGAACAATGTCTGCCAAAACAACCGCGGCCGCACTGTCGAATGGGAATATCCGGCCACCCAGATCTTCATTCCACAGGGCATCGGCGGCAGCCAGAAACTGCCGCTTCCGCTTTCCGTTAGGTAGCAGGCTCAGGCCAGCCAGAATTTCAGCCTGGCAAATGGCGGTCGTCGCGAAAGTGGCGTTTGTATGACGGTCGAACCAGTTCAGCACTTGCGCGTCGGGCACGGCGCGCATCAACTCGGACAATACGTTGGTATCAAGTACGAGCAGCACTGCCTACCCTTTGCGTTGCCGCGCTCCCTGGGTAGAGAAGTCTGGCAAATCACGCCAAGGCTGGCGCAAGTCTTTCGGCGTTTCAAGTCCCCCAAGAATCGCGAAGCGCGCATGGATTCTGCGACCGATGGATGCCGTTTCGCCCTCGGAACCACGGTGTTGGGCCACGGCCTGGGTGATGAGAAGGCGAGCCTCTTCTTCCATGGATCGCTGGTGCAACGCGGCCATGTCGCGCAGGCCTTCCTTCACCGCGATTGGCAAATTTCTGATCAACACGCTGGTCACACCCATTGATATCATTCCTTTCACTTTGATGATATCATTTCTTCATTCATTCGCCCATGTCAAATCAGCTCCAACACCTGATCGATGCCAACCACGCTTGGGCCGAGCGCGTGGAGCACGAGCACCCTGGCTTCTTCAAGGAGCTGTCGGCGCAGCAGTCGCCCAAATACCTGTGGATCGGCTGCTCCGACAGCCGCGTGCCGGCCAACCAGGTCATCGGGCTGGCGCCGGGCGAGGTGTTCGTGCACCGCAACGTGGCCAACGTGGTCAACCACTCCGACCTGAACGCGCTGTCCGTCATCCAGTACGCGGTGGATGAGTTGAAGGTCGAACACATCATGGTGGTGGGCCACTACGGCTGTGGCGGCGTGCTGGCCGTGCTGCGCGAACAGCGCGTGGGCCTGGCCGACAACTGGCTGCGCCACGTCAACGACGTGAAGATGCGCCACCGTGGCCGCCTGATGCACTTGTGCAGCCACGAGCAGGAAGACGCGCTGTGCGAGATGAACGTGATCGAGCAGGTGGGCAACATCGCGCAGACCAACATCGTGCAAGACGCCTGGCGCCGTGGTCAGGCGCTGGCGGTGCACGGCTGGTGCTACGGCTTGAAGGACGGTCTGGTGAAGGACCTGGGCGTGACCATGTCCAGGCCCGACGAGGTGGTGGACACCTTTCGCGCCGCCATCAAGCGCTACCCGCGCGCCCAGGGCGGCGCCGGCACCGAGCTTGGCGGCCTGGAATCCGCCCTGGACGAAGGATGAGCATGGAACTGGCGGCGCTGGACTCCCCCCTGGCGCGCGACATCGCGCGCGCCATGGTCGATGGTTTCAACCGTCACTACACCCTGTTTCGCACCGAATCGGCGCGCGCCAAGCACCGCTTCGAAACCTGCGACTGGCACGGCCAGCAACGCGGGCAGCGCGAGCGCATCGAGTTTTACGATCTGCGCGTGCGTGAATGCCAGCGCCGGCTGGAGCGCGAGTTCAAGGCCGGCGAGCAGCCCATGGACGTGTGGCTGCAGGTCAAGCTGCACTACATCGGGCTGCTGGTGTCGCACAAGCAGCCCGAGCTGGCCGAGACCTTTTTCAACTCGGTCACCACGCGCATCCTGCACCGCAGCTACTTCCACAACGACTTTATCTTCGTGCGCCCGGCCATCAGCACCGAGTACATGGAGACCGACGATCCCAAGGCCAAGACCACCTACCAGGCGTTCTACCCCGTCGCGGGCCAGTTGGACGAGACCGTGCGCACGGTGCTCGAATCGTTCAAGCTGCATTGCACCTTCGAGAACCTCGACCGCGACGCGCGGCGCGTGGCCGGCGCCATGCTGCGCGAATGGGGCGCCGACCGGCCGCGCCCCAACTTCCAGGTACAGGTGCTGTCCAGCCTGTTCTATCGCAACAAAGGCGCCTACCTGGTCGGCAAGATCATCAACGGTTTCAAGGAAATGCCGTTCGCCCTGCCGCTGCTGCACCGCGAGCCCGGCGTGCTGTACGTGGATGCCGCGCTGTTCGGAGAAGAGGACCTGCTGCTCCTGTTCAGCTTCTCGCGCGCCTATTTCATGGTCGACATGGAGATTCCCTCGGCCTACGTACAGTTCCTGCGCAGCCTGATGCCGCGCAAGTCGCGCGCCGAGCTGTACAACACCCTGGGTCTGGGCAAGCAGGGCAAGAACCTGTTCTACCGCGACCTGCTGTGGCACCTGCGTCACTCCACCGACAAGTTCCGCATCGCGCCCGGCATCAAGGGCATGGTGATGCTGGTGTTCGACCTGCCCAGCTTTCCCTACGTTTTCAAGATCATCAAGGACTGGTATCCGGCGCCCAAGGACACCACGCCCGAACAGGTGCGCGGCAAGTACCAGCTGGTCAAGCGGCACGACCGCGTGGGCCGCATGGCCGACACCATGGAGTTCTCGCTGCTGGCCTTTCCGCGCGAGCGCTTCGAGGACGAGCTGATCGCCGAGATTGAAAAACACGCGCCCAGCCAGCTTGAAATCTCCGACCGCGATGGTGACGGGCAGACCGAGGTCATCATCGCGCACGCCTACATTGAGCGGCGCATGATCCCGCTCAACATGTACCTGCAAGAGGCTTTCGACGCCGGCGAGGACGACCCGCAGGCACGCGCGCAGATGGAGCACGCCGTCTTCGAATACGGCAACGCTATCAAGGATCTGGTGGCCGCCAACATCTTCCCCGGCGACATGCTGTGGAAGAACTTCGGCGTCACGCGTCACGGCAAGGTCGTGTTCTACGACTACGACGAGATCGAATACATCACCGACTGCAACTTCCGCCGCGTGCCACAGCCGCGCAACGAAGAGGACGAGATGAGCGGCGAGATCTGGTACAGCGTGGGCAAGAACGACGTGTTTCCCGAAACCTTCGGCCCCTTCCTGCTCGGCAACCCGCGCGTGCGCGAGGCCTTCATGCGCCACCACGCCGACCTGCTGGAGCCGGAGTTCTGGCAGCGGAACAAGGAGCGCATTCAGCGGGGCGAGGTGATCGACTTCTTTCCGTATGGGGCGCATCGGCGGTTTGGCATGAACCGCCCGGAGCAAGATGCCTCCGAGCCGACGGTTGCGGAAGACGGGGAGCTGCCAGCCGATAGACCGGACACCGCCGGGCTTGCGACGGCAGCGGAGCCGTCGGAATGACAGCGATGGGCACGGCAGCCAAGCTTCGGGGAATCTGGCGCGTCAATGCCTACCTGCTGTTCATCGTGGGTGTCCTGGTGGTCATCGGCCTAATGTGGATCCTTGCCGAAGCAGCCTGGAGCAAGCTGCGACCGCATGGTGTTCGCAACGTTGTCGCGACCGACGAGAGCGTGAGCGACGAGAAGCTGGCTTATCGGCTGCGCAGTGCGCGCGGCAACTTCGTTGTCCTGGATGTGGTGTCGAACCAGCGAATCGACACCAAATTCGGTTCCAAGGATGCCTACGACGCCTTGAGAAACCAGGTGTTCGTCCAGGTGGAGGACGGCTCGACCAGCATGCTCTTTGCAAGCAACGAGCGGTTGATCACGCGGGTCTGGGGAATCAAGACCGAAGATGTTGGTGCCAGCTACCGCTCCGAAGAGGGCGAGGACGAAGGCGAGCCCATGCGGGCGCGGCTTTATGAGGTCGTCCTGAAAGACAGCAACGCCGATGCGCGGCTGACCGAGCGCGACACGAAAACCATCATGCTTGCTCAAGGCGAAGGAGTGCAGTTGCTGACACTGGCCGACGGTATCCGCTCGGTCCAGGGCGTTGCGCTTCGCAAGCCCCATGAATTGAGATTTGTCGCCACCACGGACAGTGGCGAAAGCCATTTATACCGTTTCGATCTTCAGAATTGGACGCCTTTGGCGCCCCTCTCACTGCCTTCACTAAAGGAGTAAATACCACCATGTCCGACCCCATCGTCATCGTTTCCGCCGCCCGCACGCCCATGGGCAGCTTCCAGGGCGACTTCGCCAACCTCGCCGCGCACGACCTGGGCGGCGCGGCGATCAAGGCCGCCGTCGAGCGCGCGGGCATCGCCCCCGATCTGGTCACCGAAGTGCTGTTCGGCAACTGCCTGATGGCCGGCCAGGGCCAGGCGCCGGCGCGGCAGGCGGCGTTCAAGGGCGGGCTGCCCAAGAGCGCGGGCGCGGTTACGCTCAGCAAGATGTGCGGCTCGGGCATGCGCGCGGCCATGTTCGCGCACGACATGCTGGTGGCCGGTACGCATGACGTGCTGGTGGCTGGCGGCATGGAGAGCATGACCAACGCACCCTACCTGTTGCAAAAAGCGCGCGGCGGCTACCGGATTGGCCACGACCGCGTGTTCGACCACATGATGCTCGACGGCCTGGAAGACGCCTACGAGCCCGGCCGCAGCATGGGCACCTTCGGCGAGGACTGCGCCGCCAAGTACAACTTCACCCGCGAGCAGCAGGACAAATTTGCCATGGCCAGCGTCCAACGTGCCCAGGCAGCTATCCAATCAGGAGCATTCAAGAGCGAGATCACCCCCGTGACGGTGAAAGACCGCAAGGGCGAGCGCGTGGTCGACACCGACGAAGGCCCGGGCAAGATCAACATCGACAAGATCCCGACGCTGAAGCCCGCCTTCAAGAAGGACGGCACGGTGACGGCGGCGGCCAGCTCCAGCATCAACGACGGCGCGGCCGCCATGGTGCTGATGCGCGAGAGCACCGCCAACAAGCTGGGCTGCAAGCCGCTGGCGAAGATCGTCGCTCACGCCACGCACGCGCAGGAGCCGGAGTGGTTCAGCACGGCGCCCATCGGCGCCAGCGAGAAGGTGCTCGCCAAGGCCGGCTGGAAGGTCGATGACGTGGAACTGTGGGAAATCAACGAAGCCTTCGCCGTGGTGCCCATGGCGCTGATGCACGACATGAAGGTGCCGCACGACAAGGTCAACGTCAACGGCGGCGCCTGCGCTTTAGGCCACCCCATCGGCGCCAGCGGCGCGCGCATCATGGTCACGCTGATCCATGCATTGAAGGCGCGTGGGCTTCAGCGCGGCGTTGCCACGCTGTGCATCGGCGGCGGCGAGGCCACCGCCGTGGCGCTGGAAGTGCTGTGAGCGCCGATCCATCGGCCATGCTGACTTGCGAGGGCGTGGCGCCCGCGCTGGAGCCCGCCGCCGTGGCGGCGTTCTGGCGCGAATTCGCGGCACGGGAGCAGGTGCTGAGCGCACAGTCCGGCCAGGACTTCGTCGAGGCCGTCAACACGTTGCTGTCGGCGTGCACCGAAGACCTGGCGCTGGAGCTGGAAGGCGAAGACTCGCCCCGCCGCCTGGTCATCACCGCGCACGGGCGGGTGGAGCAGTTCGCCAACGTGCAGGCGCTGGCCGCCGCCGCGCCACCGCTGGCACACCACGAGGTCGGCGCCTTCCGCACGCGCGGTAGCGGCGAATTCGCGATGCGCATGAACGACTTCGAGCTGCCCACCAGCGACGTGATCGTGGGTCACTACAACGCGCGCGGCCTGGTGGGGCTGGAACTGCGGTTCGCGCGCGACGTGCCGATGGATCTGGTGGAGCACGCGCGCCACATGGCTTTCATCATGCTCGACCACGTGCTGGGCGAATACGACTTCGCCGTGCGCGTGGGCCCGGTGGACTTCGTGGAATCGTTCTCGGACGAGGTGGAAGGCGAACAGCCGCTGGCCGCGTTCGCACCCGTGTTCGACCGCTTCTGGCGCGACACGCTGGGCCGCAACGACCGCTTTCCGGGCGACGAAGGGCCCTGGGCCATGCTGGAAGTGGACGAGGGTGACGATCACCCGGCCATGATGATGATGCTGAACCGGGGCGCCGACGCACTGACCACCCGCGCCGACCTGCCGTGGGCGCTGGAAGTCACGCTGCCCGTGGAAGACCGCGCCAGCCTGGACCGCGTGCAGGACGCGCAAGACGCCATCGCACGGGCGCTGGAGGCCGGGCAGGACGGCGTGCTGGCCCTCAGCCGCATGGCCAGCGGCCAGCGCACCGCGCTGTATTACGTGGGCAGCGCGGCCACCGCCGCCGAACGCGCCCGCGCCGCATGCCAGCAAGCGGGGTTGCCGGCGCCCGGGCTGGCCTGCGCCTTCGACCCGTCATGGCACAGCTATCTGGACTTCTACACCGGCCCGTGCCAGTCATCGGATTGATATCGCCATGAACCACACCACCCTGATCCTTGGCGCCTCGCGTGGCATCGGCCTGGAGCTGGCGCGCCAGGCCTTGGCCGCTGGCGAGCGCGTGATCGCCACCGCGCGCACCGACGCGGGCCTGACCATGCTGCGCGAGCTGGGCGCGCAAGCGCTGAAGCTCGACGTGGCCGACCCGGCCAGCGTCAGCGGACTGACTTGGCAGCTCGATGGCGAAAAAATCGACACCGCCTGGCACGTGGCCGGCGTGACGTGCAGCCACGCCGACGCCACGCAGCCACCCACGCAGCAGGAATTCGACCGCGTGATGCACGCCAACGTGCTGGGCGCCATGCAGGTGATTCCGCAGGTGGCCCCGCTGGTGGAGGCGGCGCAGGGGCACTACGCCTTTATCTCCAGCGTGATGGGCCAGATCGGCGGCGTGGCGGACGGCAATGCCTGGCTGTACCGCGTCAGCAAGGCCGCGCTGAACATGGCCGTGGCATCGGCTCGGCATGTCTATCCGCAGGCCACCTTCGTGTGTTTGCACCCCGGTTGGGTGCAGACCGACATGGGCGGCGGCGCTGCGCCGGTGACGGTGGCTGATAGCGCCGCCGGCCTGAGGCGCGTGGTCTCGGGGCTGACCCAGGCCGACAACGGCGCGTATATCCAGTACGACGGACAACGCTTTTCTTCATGGTGATGGCATGAAAGCCCCCCTGAGTCGGCCGGCGGCCGTTTTTCCAAAAAGAGGGGCAACGCCAGTGGCCGGTACAAACCCGACCACGGCGCTTGCTCGGATGGCCTGCTCCGCGGCCATCGGTTTTGTTGTGCTTCATGCGCTGCGGGTGGAGCCCAGCGCGGGACGACTGACATGCTTTTGACGACCGACCAGGAAATGATCCGCGACGCCGTGCGCGCCTTCGCACAAGAGCAACTGTGGCCGCACGCCGCCAAGTGGGACAAGGAGCACAGCTTCCCCGAAGCCGCGCACCGCGGCCTGGCCGAGCTGGGCGCCTACGGCATCTGCGTGCCCGAGGAGTACGGTGGCGCCGGGCTGGACTACGTGACGCTGGCACTGGTGCTGGAAGAAATCGCCGCTGGCGACGGCGGCACCAGCACGCCGATCAGCGTGACCAACTGCCCCTACAACGCCATCCTGATGCGCTACGGCACCGAAGCACAAAAAGCAAAATGGCTGGCCCCCGCCGCGCGTGGCGAGATGCTGGGCGCTTTCGCGCTGACCGAGCCGCACGTGGGCAGCGACGCCTCGGCCCTGCGCGCCACGGCGGTGAAAGACGGCGACGACTGGGTGCTGAACGGCGTCAAGCAGTTCATCACCAGCGGCAAGAACGGCCACGTGGCGGTGGTCATCGCCGTCACCGACAAGGCGGCGGGCAAGCGCGGCCTGTCGGCCTTCATCGTGCCCACGCACCGGCTGGGCAACGCGGGCTGGGTGGTGGCGCGCATCGAGGACAAGCTGGGCCAGCACAGCAGCGACACGGCGCAGATCAACCTGGAAAACTGCCGCGTGCCAGCCGAGAACCTGATCGGCGAAGAGGGTGAGGGCTACAAGATCGCACTGAGTGCGCTGGAAGGCGGGCGCATCGGCATTGCCGCGCAAAGCGTGGGCATGGCGCGCAGCGCGCTGGAAGTGGCGATCCAGTACGCCAAGGAGCGCGAGGCTTTCGGCACCCCCATCTTCAACCACCAGGCGGTGAGCTTCCGCCTGGCCGACTGCGCTACCCGGCTGGAAGCCGCGCGGCAACTGATCTGGCACGCCGCCAGCCTGCGCGACGCTGGCAAACCCTGCCTGAAAGAAGCCGCCATGGCCAAGCTGTTCGCCACCGAAACCGCCGAGGCCGTGTGCAGCGCCGCCATCCAGACCCTGGGCGGCTATGGCTACGTGAACGACTTCCCGCTGGAGCGCATCTACCGTGACGTGCGCGTGTGCCAGATCTACGAAGGCACCAGCGACGTGCAAAAGATCATCATCAGCCGCGCGCTGTAAGCGCTGTCCATTTCAGGGTCTTGGCAGGTTGAGCTTCTCTTGACCGGCCCTCGGTTGGGCACAGAGTGTGGAGGTGCTTGTCGCAGGCAAGACCTTGCAGCGGCAGGCGGCTCATTCCATTTCCATTTCAACCTATTGAGATTTTCAAAAATCACGACAGCGCGGGCTATCAGAAAAACCCTCTCACATCCCCTCGTCATTGCGGCGAAGGCCGCAATCCATGGGGCGTCACCTCGACACGGTGTTGACCCGCGGACATCGTGTGGATGGCGGCTTTCGCCGCAATGACGGGTAGATGGCTGCTTTGACTTGGAATTGAAATCAGGCGTCGATGTTCACCGCCCGCAGCGCATTCGTCTCGATGAATGCCCGGCGCGGCTCCACCTCGTCGCCCATCAGCGTGGTGAACACGCGGTCGGCCTCGATGGCGTCGTCGATCTGCACGCGCAGCAGGCGGCGCACGGCCGGGTCCATGGTGGTTTCCCATAGCTGCTCGGGGTTCATTTCGCCCAGGCCCTTGTAGCGTTGGCGCGTGGTGGTGCGCTCGGCTTCGGCGATGAGCCATTGCATGGCCTCGCGGAAGTCGGCCACGCGCTCTTCGCGCTGACGCTCGCCCTCGCCGCGCGTGACGCGGGCGCCGTCACCCAGCAGGCTCTTGAAGGTGTCAGCGGCCTCGTGCAGGGCGGCGTAGTCGGCCCCGAGCACGAAGTCCTGCGTGATCACGCTGCTCTTGATGTTGCCGTGGTGCCGGCGGCTGATGCGCAGCATGGGCTTGTCGGTGCGGGCATCGAACTCGCTGGCGACTTGCGGGGCCGTGCCATTGGCCTGCATCTCGGCCAGGCGTTGCTGCAGGGCGACGGCGCTGGCTTCGGCGGACTCGGTGCTGCCCAGGTCCAGTGCCACGCCGCTGGCGATGGCGCGCAGCGCCTCGGCGTCCATGAACTGCGACAGGCGCTCGATCACGCCTTCGGCCAGCTGGTGCTTGCGCGCCAGTTCGGCCAGGGTGTCGCCGTTGAGTTGCTGCGGCGCAGAACCATCGGTGTGGGTGCCGGTGTGCACCACGGCGTCCTTCAGCGCCACGCGCATCAGAAAGGCCTCCAGCGCGGCGTTGTCCTTCAGGTACAGCTCTTCCTTGCCGGCCTTGACCTTGTACAGCGGCGGCTGCGCGATGTAGATGTGGCCGCGCTCGACCAGCTCGGGCATCTGACGGTAGAAGAAGGTGAGCAGCAGGGTGCGGATGTGCGCGCCGTCCACGTCGGCGTCGGTCATGATGATGATGCGGTGGTAGCGCAGCTTGTCGATGTTGAAGTCGTCGCTGTTACTCTTGCCCGAGTCGGCCGCCGTCTTGCCAATGCCGGTGCCCAGCGCGGTGATCAGCGTGACGATTTCGTTGCTGGTCAGCAGCTTCTCGTAGCGGGCGCGCTCGACGTTCAGGATCTTGCCGCGCAGCGGCAGGATGGCCTGGAACTTGCGGTCACGCCCCTGCTTGGCGCTGCCGCCGGCGGAGTCGCCCTCGACGATGTATATCTCGCTCATCGCCGGGTCCTTCTCCTGGCAGTCGGCCAGCTTGCCGGGCAAACCGAAACCGTCGAGCACGCCCTTGCGGCGCGTCATCTCGCGCGCTTTGCGGGCGGCCTCGCGCGCGCGCGCGGCCTCGACGATCTTGCCGCAGATGATCTTGGCATCGTTGGGCCGCTCTTCCAGGTACTCGGCCAGCGACTTGGCCACGATGTCCTCGACCGGCGCGCGCACTTCGCTGGAAACGAGCTTGTCCTTGGTCTGGCTGGAGAACTTGGGCTCGGGCACCTTCACGCTGAGCACGCAGACCAGGCCCTCGCGCATGTCGTCGCCGCTCACATCCACCTTGGCCTTCTTGGCCAGCTCGTTGTCGGTGATGTACTTGCTGATCACGCGCGTCATCGCCGAACGCAGGCCGGTCAGGTGCGTGCCGCCGTCGCGCTGCGGGATGTTGTTGGTGAAGCAGAGCACCTGCTCGTTGTAGCCATCGTTCCACTGCATGGCTACTTCGACGCCGATTTCGGTGCCGGGGATGCCGCCGTAGGTTTCAGACGGCCGGCTGCCGGTGGCATGGAAGGCGTTGGGGTGCAGCACGCGCTTGCCGCCGTTGATGAAGTCGACGAAGCCCTTCACGCCGCCAGCACCGGAGAAGTCGTCCTCCTTGCCGCTGCGCTCGTCCACCAGGCGAATGCGCACGCCGTGGTTCAGGAAGCTGAGTTCGCGCAGGCGCTTGGCCAGGATCTCGTAGTGGAAGTCGTTGTTCTCCTTGAAGATCTCGGTGTCGGGCAGAAAGCGCACCTCGGTGCCGCGCTTGTCGGTGTCGCCGGTGATCTTCATGGGCGAGATTTCGGCGCCGTCGACTACCTCAATCACGCGGTCTTGCACGAAGCCGCGGCTGAACTCCAACTCGTGCTTCTTGCCGTCGCGCCGCACCGTCAGGCGCAGCTTGCTCGACAGCGCATTGACGCAGGAGACGCCCACGCCGTGCAGGCCGCCCGAGACCTTGTAGCTGTTCTGGTTGAACTTGC
>JAUNUR010000084.1 GCA_030538085.1 Pseudomonadota bacterium
TTGCTCGTCCTTGCAGGCACGAGCCTGCCGCGTCCTCGCGTCTTGCCTGGCACGCTCATCACGGCACGCTCGGGCGCATCCAACTGCCGTTTCTAGGTTGAAAGACGTTTCGCTTGACTCCAACCCTGGTGCTTGCCCCGATGGAAGGCCTGCTCGACCACGGCCTGCGCGACATCCTCACGCGCGTGGGCGGGGTGGACCGCTGCGTGTCGGAGTTCATCCGCATCACCAACCGGCTGCTGCCCTCGCGCAGCTTCATCCGGGTGGTCCCGGAGTTGAGAAATGGCAGCCGTACCCCCGCCGGCGTGCCGGTGCGCCCGCAACTGCTGGGCAGCGACCCAGCGTGCATGGCCGAGAACGCCGCGCGCCTGGCCGAGCTGGCGCCAGCCGGCATCGACCTCAACTTTGGCTGTCCAGCCAAGACGGTGAACCGCCATCGCGGCGGCGCCGTGCTGCTGGACGAGCCTGAGTTGATCTACGCCATCGTGGCCGCCGTGCGCCGCGCCGTGCCGGCGCCCATCGCCGTGTCGGCCAAGATGCGCCTGGGCAATGCCGACGACGCGCGCCTGCTCGACTGCGCGCACGCCATCGACAGCGCCGGCGCCAGCGAACTGGCCGTGCACGCCCGCACCAAGGCGCACGGCTACCGGCCACCGGCGTACTGGGAGTCGATTGCCCGGGTGCGCGAGGCGGTGCGCCTGCCCGTCATCGCCAATGGCGACATCTGGAGCGCCGAGGACGCCGCCCGCTGCCGCGCCATCACCGGCTGCGATGCGTTGATGTTGGGCCGCGGCATGGTGCGCCGCCCCGGCCTGGCGTTGGCGATTCGCCACGCCAGCCAGCCCAGTCCCATGGCCGCGCGCGACCCGGTGGCGTCCTACAGCGATGGCGCCGTGGCGGCCCTACCATGGCGCCGCGTCGTGCCCCTGCTGGCCGACTTCTGGCGTGACGTGTGTGGCCGGGTGGAGCGCCGCCACCGCGCCGGGCGCCTGAAGCAGTGGCTGAACTACCTGCGCGTGGCCTACCCCGAGGCACAGCAGGCCTTCGACGCGCTGCGCGCGGTGAACGACCCCGACGCCATCACCGCCTGGATGCTGCAAATTCAGGAGCTGACGGCGACCGCCAGTCCAGCGCTGGTGCCCGAAAACGCTTGAAATACCTTAACCCCAACCCTCCCATCCAAAAAGAAGGAAAACACCGTGGCCTCCAGCCTGCTCCTGCTGCTCGACGACATTGCCGCCGTGCTCGACGACGTCGCCATCATGGCCAAGGCCTCGGCCAAGAAAGCCGCCGCCATGACCGACGACGTGGCCGTGCTCACCAAGGCCTCGGCGCAGAAGACCGCCGGCGTGCTGGGCGACGACCTGGCGCTGAACGCGCAGCAGGTCACCGGTGTATCGGCCAACCGCGAGGTGCCTGTGGTCTGGGCCGTGGCCAAGGGCTCGGCCCTCAACAAGCTCATCCTGGTGCCCGCGGCGCTGGCCATCAGCGCCTTCATGCCCTGGCTGGTCACGCCGCTGCTGATGGTGGGCGGCGCCTTCCTGGCCTACGAAGGCTTCGAGAAGGTGGCGCACAAGTTCTTGCACCCCAAGGAGGCCGACGCGCATGAGGCCGAACTGGAGGCCGCGCTGGCCGATCCCAACGTGGACATGGCGCAGATGGAGAAGGACAAGATCAAGGGCGCCATCCGCACCGACTTCATCCTCTCGGCCGAAATCATCGCCATCACCCTGGGTACCGTGGCCGGGCAGGACTTCTGGACCCAGCTGGCCGTGCTGTCGGGCATCGCGGTCATCATGACCATCGGCGTCTACGGCCTGGTGGCCGGCATCGTCAAGCTCGACGACCTGGGCCTGTGGCTGACGCAGAAGGC
Source organism: Pseudomonadota bacterium (assembly GCA_030538085.1). Classification (GTDB taxonomy): domain Bacteria; phylum Pseudomonadota; class Gammaproteobacteria; order Burkholderiales; family Burkholderiaceae_C; genus Ottowia. The sequence goes on from JAUNUR010000084.1 coordinate 1,874, forward strand.
CAGCAGCGCCGCTCAGTCCATCGGACGCGGCATCCTGTGGCTGGCGCCGTGGCTGATGAAGTTCCTGTCGGTGGCCGGCACGGCGGCGATGTTCCTGGTAGGCGGCGGCATCATCGCCCACGGCATCCCGCCGCTGTACGCGCTGATCGAGCGATGGAGCGCCACCGCGGGCGGCATGGGCTGGCTGGTCAGCACGCTGGCCAACGCCGTCGTCGGCATCGTGGTCGGCGGCATCGTGGTGGCGGTGGTCACGGCGATCCAGAAGATGCGGGGCAAGCCGGCTGCACATTGATCCGAAGCGCCTTCTTCAAATGCCGTTGCAGCGCACAGATGTCTGACCGTCATTGCTGACACCCAGTGCCGCGTAAGCACGTGAGGCGGTGTCGAGGCGTGAGTCTGCGCCGCCACGGATCGCCGAAGGGGCTGGCGTCGGATGACGGTGTCCCCTGTGCTTTCAGTCTCTACGGGGTCGTATTCCCCGCCGCTTGCTGCCGAGAAGGTTGTTTTTTGATTTTGGCGCTTGTGTATCAATCACAGGTAGCTATGTTTTCTGAAGCAAATTGACCCGCATCGGACGGATGAAGGGCTCGCCCGGCGGCGGCTTGAGCGCTTCGAAGCGTTCGCGCACGCGCTCGCGCATGACGGGGTCGAAGCGGCGGTCGGCGTAAGTCACGTCGGTCATGCGGCGCTCGAAATCCTCGAAGTCGGCGTAGCGCACGGGCACGTTGAAGTGGTGCTCCACCACCTCGCGCCAGCCGCCGCCGGCCACGGCGCGCTGCACGGCCTGGTAGGCGGCGTGGCGCACCACCTGCTCGTCGTTGAACAGGCGCACGATCTCGTTCATCGGCCCGGTGAACACCGGCTCGGACACGTACAGGTAGCCGCCGGGCTTCAGTACACGGTGCGCCTCGGCCAGGCCCTGATCCATCCCGTCCAGCGGCACGTGGTGCAGCGACTTGAGCATGATCGCCAGGTCGAAGGCTGCGTCGTCGAACGGGATGGCTTGCGCGCCGGCAGCGATGAAGTTGAGGCCCGGCACGGGCGGCGTGGCCAGGTTCTTGGCGTGCTGGGTTTCGTCTACCTCCAATCCGGTGACGGTGCACGCGGGGTAGGCGGCCAGCAGCTTGCGCGACAGGTAGGCACTGCCGCAGCCCAGTTCAATGATGCGCTGGTGGTGCAGCGGCACCAGGCGGTTCAACAGCGCCAGTTCATCGGTGACGATGTCGGTGGGGGTGAAGTCGGGGATTTCCATTTCAGGGGCAACGCACAGCAACAGGGTTTCGGGGTGGTGTGGGAGCGGGCTTGCCCGCGATGGGGCGCATCGTCGGCGCGTGAAGCTTCATCGCGGGCAAGCCTGCTCCCACAAAGGGGTGGAGATGGGCAAGCTTCGCGGGCTTCATTCAATCCAGAAAGGCGCCAAAGCCCTGCGGCGGCTCGAAGCGCTTGTTGCGCCACACCACGCGTGTCGGCACGGACTCTGGCAGGGCGCGTGTGGGCACCGAATGGGCTTCGTCGCCGGGGTAGCACAGCACGCGGGTTTCGGCGGCGTCGGCGGGTTCGGGCTCGATCAGCGGCGGTGTGCGGTTGCGTGCGTCAGCCATGGCGTGCGCCACATCGCGGTACTGCATCAGGTGCAGCAGGCTGACGATTTGCGGCGGGGCCATGTCGATCTCGTGCGCACGGTATTGCTGCAGCGCCTGCTTGGGCGTGAGCCAGCGCGCCTCGGTGACCTCGAAGTCGTCGTGCCTGGCCTCCTGCGCGGGCGGCACGGCGGCAAGGAAGAAGCGCGTGTCGAAGCGCTTGTTCATCACCGAGGGCCGGCGCGGCGTGATCCAGCGCACCCAGGGGGCGAGGGCGTCGGTATCCAGCCGCGCGCCGTGCTCGGCCAGCAGCGCGGCGAAGGATTCGCCACCGCGCAGCCGCTCGCAGGTGGCGGCGCTGTGTTCGGCGATCTCGGCGCTGCCGACCTGCAGGTACAGCAGCCCCGATTCCTCGGCCGCCTCGCGCGCGGCGGCCACGTAGAAGGCCGCCGCCTGCTCGGGCGTCAGCGCCGGTTCGGCCACGCGGGCGTGCAGCTCGGCCAGCGGGCGGTCGAGCAGGGCCAGCATCTCGGGCGCGCTGTCGGCCGCGTCCACCTTGCCGCCGGGAAAGACGTAGGCGCCGCCCAGCACGGCGGAATCGGTGTGGCGGCGCAACAGCAGCACTTCCATGCCCCGCGCGCTGTCGCGCAGCATCACCACGCTGGCCGAGTCGCGCGGCGGGGTGTCGATGATGTCGTGGTTCAGTTCCATGGGCGGCATTTTGGCGCCAAGCGGGGGCGTCTGGGGAGCGTCTGTCGGCTGCGCAACAGCGGCAACGGCGGTGGTGAATTACATTCGGCGCCAGTCAAATGCTAGCCAAGGAGCAACACGATATGGACAAGATCGACTTCACTGGCCGTGTGGCCATCGTCACCGGCGCTGGTGGTGGGTTGGGGCGCCTGCACGCGCTGGCGCTGGCCGAGCGCGGCGCCAAGGTGGTGGTCAACGATCTGGGTGGCGCGGTGGACGGCAGCGGTGGCTCCGGGACAGCAGCGCAGCAGGTGGTCGACGAGATCAAGGCCAAGGGCGGCGAGGCGGTGGCCAACGGCGCCTCGGTGACCGATTGGGGCGCCGTCCAGGCCTTGGTGCAGCAGGCCATCGACACCTGGGGCCGCGTGGACATCCTGGTGCACAACGCCGGCATCCTGCGCGACAAGAGCTTCGGCAAGATGGAGCTGGCTGACTTCCGGCAGGTAGTGGACGTGCACCTGATGGGTGGCGTGCACCTGTGCAAGGCCGCCTGGCCGCACATGGTGGAGCAGAAGTACGGCCGCATCGTGCTGACCACTTCGTCCAGCGGTCTGTACGGCAACTTTGGCCAGAGCAACTACGGCGCCGCCAAGATGGCGCTGGTGGGACTGATGCAGACGCTGAGCATCGAAGGCGCCAAGAGCGATATCCGCGTCAACTGCCTGGCGCCCACCGCCGCCACGCGCATGACGGAAGGGCTGCTGCCGCCCGAGGTGCTGCAGGCCCTGAAGCCCGAGGCCGTGGTGCCCGCCATGCTGGTGGCCGTGAGCGAGCAGGCGCCCAACCGCATGATCCTTGCCGCCGGCGCCGGCACCTACGAGGCCGCGCACGTGACGCTGACCAAGGGCGTGCACCTGGGCTTGAGCCCCGACACGCCCGAGCGCCTGCTGGCCGCGCTGGAGCAGATCGCTGACCGCACGGGTGAGTCGGTGCCCATGAGCGGCTCGGAGCAGGGCATGAACGAGGTGCGGCAGGCGCTGGCGGCGGCGGGCGTGAAGCGAAGGGGCTGAAATGGCGGATATCGGCGGTATCGTTGCCAGGCTGACGATCAGTGAAGCCGAGTTGAACGCGGCGCTGAAAAGAAAGCAGCGTGAAACCGCCAACCACCTCCAGGGGCCGGGCGAGGCGCGCCAGCACGAGCGGCGCACCACGCCGGGCCTTCCCGTCAGCCGCTTTCTGGCGGAACTGCTCCACGAATGCCGTGAGCCGTCGCAGAACGCCTTCATCTTTCATTTCGATCCGGCGCGGCAGGTGCTTTTCTTCGCCTACATGCCGCGCTACGACTGGTGGCAGGACGTCAATGCCGTGCTGACGGTGCTGGCGGCGCTGTCTGCCGCTGGCGCGGCGCCTACCCAGGCCGTGTGTATGTCGCCCCATTGCGAAGATGTCTACGCCGTGTTCGATCTTGCGGATGGCAAGCTGGCGCCGCGCGAGGGCGGCGCGGACGAGGGCCTGGTCAACGACTATCGCAGCGAGATATGGAGGCGCTTCGACGGCAAGCTTGGCGCCTTTCCCGCCACCGAGCAGGCGATTAGAAAACGCGGCTACTACCCGCGTTCGCTGGTGTCGGCCTACAAGCGCTACCTCAGGTTCGTGGAGCAACAGGAGCGGCCGGGGCGCATCAAGGCGGCCACGCGCGAGCAGCCGTACCACCTGGGTGGCGAGCTGTTCAATCTGCTCACCTGGGATGGAAAGGTGTACTACCCCACCACGGGACGGCGGGCGTTCGTGGAGCTGCCGGATGCGGACCCCTTCACCATGCGCGCGGTGTGCGGCCTGATGGCCGACCAGCGGCACGTCTATGCCGTGAGCCGCCAGCGTGGGAGCCCCATCGTGGCGCTGAAAGATGTCGATGGCGCCACGTTTCGGCATCTCGGCAGAGCGGTCGAGAACGTGTACTGCATCGACAAGAACCATGTCTACTACGACCTGGGCGATGGTTATGTGGACGACGCCACCAGCACGGGCCTGGTCGCGGGCGCGGACCCGGCAAGCTTCGAATACCTCGATTTCGCCTATGGCAAGGACGGGCGCCACGTCTATTACCGTGACCGAGCCCTTCCTCTCGACCCGAACGCGGTGCGCCTGGATCGGCACGGTTTCATTCGCGACGATCGGCATGTGTTTCATTACGGTGATCGGATCGACATGGATGCGCCGAGCTTCCAGGTCGTGGCCTATGAGAGCGAGACCAACCCTTTCACGGGCACCTTCGTCCTGCGGGACAAGCACGGCCGCGCCGAGTACGACTCGTGCGAAAAGCGTTTCAGTAGGCTGTAAAGTCATTGGTCGACGGCATGGCCGCGCCTGTGCTACCGTCGCCACCCCGCCTGAAACAACGGAACAAGAACATGAGCACGCTGAGGGACCGGCTGGCTGCGTTGACACCCCAGCGCCTGCGTGGCATTCGCCGCGGCATTGAAAAGGAAAGCCTGCGCGCCCGCCCCGAGGGCACGCTGGCGCTGACGCCGCACCCGGCCGCGCTGGGCTCGCCGCTGACGCATCCGCACATCACCACCGATTTCAGCGAATCGCAGCTGGAACTGGTGACGGGCGTGCACGCCAGCGTCGATGCCGCGCTGGCGCAGTTGACCGAGATTCACCAGGTCGTCTGCCATGAGATGGCGGCGCTGGGCGACGAAATGCTGTGGGTCAGCAGCATGCCCTGCGGCCTGCCGACCGACGAGACGATTCCGCTGGGCCGCTACGGCAGCAGCAACGTTGGCCGCGCCAAGAGCGTGTACCGCATGGGCCTGGGCCACCGCTATGGCCGGCGCATGCAGACCATCTCGGGCATCCACTACAACTGGTCGCTGCCGGGGCTGACCGATGACGAGTATTTCGCGCTGATCCGCAACTTCCGCCGCAACGCGGTGGTGGTGCTGTACCTGTTCGGCGCCTCGCCGGCGGTGTGCTCGTGCTTCGTCGCCGGGCGCGAGCATGAATTGCAGCCGATGGGCGCCAACACCATGGGGCTGCCGCACGCCACATCGCTGCGCATGGGGCGGCTGGGCTACCAGAGCGACGCGCAGGCGCAGTTGGCGGTGAGCTACAACAGCCTGAAGAGCTACGCCGCATCGCTGGAAGCAGGGCTGACCCGGCCGTACCCGGCCTACGAGGCGGTGGGCATCAAGAACCCTGGTGGCGACTACAACCAGCTGGCCACCACGCTGCTGCAGATCGAGAACGAGTTCTACGGCACCATCCGGCCCAAGCGCGTCATCAAACCGGGCGAGCGCCCGCTGCACGCGCTGCGCGAAGGCGGCGTGGAGTACGTCGAGGTGCGGCTGATGGACCTGAACCCGTTCGAGCCCGTCGGCATCAACGCCCACACGGCGCGCTTTCTCGATGTGTTTCTGCTGCACTGCCTGCTGTCGGACAGCCCGCCGGATTCGCCGGACGAGATCGCGGCGGTGAAGAACAACCAGCACCTGACCGCCGCGCGCGGGCGCGAGCCCGGTCTGATGCTGCAGCGTCTGGGCCAGGCCGTGTCGCTGGCCGACTGGGCCGCCGACATCGTGGCGCAGCTCGAACCCATTGCCGCGGCCATGGATGCGCTGGATGGCGGCCAGACCCATGCCGACGCGCTGGCCGCCGCCCGCGCGGCGCTGGCCGCGCCCGACACGCTGCCATCGGCCCGCGTGCTGAGCGCCATGCGGGCCGGGCATGCGGACAGCTTTGGGGCCTTCGTCAGCGCCCGCTCGCTGGATACCCGTGCCAAGCTGCTGGCGCTGCCGTACGACGCCGCGCTGAAAGCACGCTTCGACCAGCTGGCGGCTGAATCGGTGACGGAGCAAAAGCGCATCGAAGCCGGCGAGCAGATGCCGTTCGAGGACTACCGCCGCGAATACGTTTCGTCCGAACGCCTGGGCATCAGTGACCGCGCGGTGCTGCCAGGGGCGGGGTCGGTGTGAGTGGGGCAGGGCAGCCCACGCGGCGCGGCTTCGCGGCGCGCGCGCTGGCGCTGGGCGCGGTGGCGCTGCTGGGTGCTGGGCTGGCTGGCTGCGGGCGCAGCCAGGGCAAGGCCCAGCCGGTGCCCGCCGGCAGCAACGTGCTGGCGCTGGGCGATTCGCTGACTTACGGCACTGGCGCGTCGGCCGAGACCAGCTACCCCACTGTGCTGGCCGGATTGACGGGCTGGCAAGTGGTCAACGCTGGCGTGCCGGGCGACACCAGCGCACAGGCGCTGGCGCGGCTGCCGGCGCTGCTGGCCGAGCACGGCCCGAAGCTGGTCATCGTCAGCATTGGTGGCAACGATTTTTTGCGCAAGCTGCCCGAGAGCGACACGCGCGCCAACGTGCACGCCATTTGCACGCAGGCGCTCGAATCAGGTGCGCAGGTGCTGCTGGTGGCCGTGCCGCGCGCCACCGTGGCCGCCGCCCTGGGGCAGATGACCGACCACGTGATGTACGCCGAGATCGCCAAGGACCTGAACATTCCCTTGCAGCGCGAAGGCTGGGGCGAGGTGCTGGCGCGGGCGGAGTTGCGTTCCGACCAGGTGCATGCCAACGCCAAGGGCTATGCGCAGTTCGCCCGCAGCGTGCAGGGAACGGCGGCGGCGGTGGGATTGCTGCCGCGTTGATGCTTTAAAAACAATAGCTTTATGATCAGGATACGAGTGGATTTCAGTGGAATTCGCTTGATCAAGGCCTTGAACTCGGGTCACGCGCGGTCGAGCCTGGCCCAGGCCATGGGTACGAGCCAAGAGCCTGTTCAAAATCTCCTCGCGGGTGCCTGAGACGCGTGCGCGGCGCGCTGCTTCGTTGTCGCGCTTGCCAATAGCCCACGCTATTGGCCGCGCACGACGCCTTGCATCGCATCCACGCACCCATCCCATGCCCCTCGCGCCGAGACATTGAACAGGCTCTAAGGCATCCAATCATCCGGGATCCGACGGCTGCGGAAAAAACCCGGAAAAACGCCCAAGCCGCTACTCGATGTTCTGGACCTGCTCGCGCATCTGCTCAATCAGCACCTTCATGTCGACCGAGATGCGGGTCAGCTCCAGCGCGGCGGATTTGCTGCCCAGCGTGTTGGTTTCGCGGTGCAGTTCCTGGATCAGGAAGTCGAGCCGCTTGCCGACTTCGCCGCCTTTCTTCAGCACCGCCTCGATCTCGTCCAGGTGCGCCGTCAGGCGGCCCAGTTCCTCGGCCACGTCGATGCGGATGGCGAACGCCGTGGCTTCGGCCAGCGCGCGCTCCTGCGCGGCTTCGGGGCTGATCTGGCCATCGCCGCCCGCCAGCGCCTCGTTCCAGCGCGCGATGAAGCGCTGCTTCTGCGCTTCCACGGCCTGCGGCACCAGCGGTTCGGCGGCGCGCGCCAGTTCGCGCAAGTCCTTGAGGCGGTCACGGATCAGCTTGACCAGCCGCGCGCCTTCGCGTTCGCGCGCGGCCACGAAGTCGTCCAGCACCGTGCGCGCCAGCGCCATCAATGCCTGGGCCGTGTCTTCGTCGTTGGTGGGTTCGGCGCCGCTGGCGGCGCGCAGCGCGTCGGCCACCGACAGCGGCGCGGCATCCGGCAGCCACATGCGCACCTGGTCCTGCACGGAGGCCAGGCGCTGCAGCAAGCGGATGGGCGGGTCGGTCAGCGCACCGGCCTCGCGCCCCTGCAGGTAGGCGCGCAGCTCGACCTTGCCGCGCTTCAGGCGCTTGCCCAGCAGCTCGCGCAGGGCGGGTTCGTGCTGGCGCAGATCGTCGGAGAGGCGAAAGCCCAGGTCCAGAAAGCGGCTGTTGACAGAGCGCAACTCCAGCCCCAGCCGGGCCTGCGAACTCTTCCACGCGGGCGCGTCCTCGGTGGTGCCGGCTGGAGTATGCTGGCCGCTGGCGTAGCCAGTCATACTGTAAACTGACATATTAAATTCCCCGGTGCGGAGCGGTCTCGGCGATGGCGTTGTGTGATCGGCGTGCGGCCGGTTGGCCGAGTCCACTGTTCAGCGCAAATTATGTCAAAGCTCAAACCCGCTTCCTTGCCGCCCGATACGGTGATCGGTGGGTACCGCGTGGTGCGCAAGATCGCCGCCGGCGGTTTCGGCGCGGTCTACCTGGCCGTCGATAAGGAAGGCCAGCAAGTGGCCATCAAGGAATATCTGCCGTCGGCCCTGACGGTGCGCTCGCCCGGCGAGCTGGTGCCGCGCGTGGCGCCCGAGAAGCTCTCGCTGTACCGCCTGGGTCTGAAGAGCTTCTTCGAGGAAGGCCGCGCGCTGGCGCAAATCTCCCACCCTTCGGTGGTGAGCGTGCTGAACTTCTTCCGCCAGAACGAGACCGTGTACATGGTGATGAACTACCTGGAAGGCGCCAGCCTGCAGGACTTCATCGTCACCGCGCGCGAGTTGCGCAAGCAGAAGGTGTTCCGCGAGTCCACCATCCGATCACTGTTCGACGAGATTCTGCGCGGGCTGCGCATCGTGCACCAGCACAAGATGCTGCACCTGGATCTGAAGCCCGCCAACATCTTCATCACCGACGACAACAAGGCGGTGATGATCGACTTCGGCGCCGCGCGCGAGGTGCTCAACAAAGAGGGCAACTTCACCCGCCCCATGTACACGCCTGGCTTCGCCGCGCCCGAGATGTACCGGCGCGATTCCACCATGGGGCCGTGGACCGACATCTACGCCATCGGCGCCTGCATCTATTCGTGCATGCAGGGCTACCCGCCCAACGATGCGCCGCAGCGGCTGGAAAAAGACCGCCTGGCGCTGTCGCTCACGCGCATGCGCGGCGTGTACTCCGACAACCTGATCGAGGTGGTCGAATGGTGCATGTCACTCGACCCGCTGTCGCGCCCGCAATCGGTTTTTGCCCTGCAAAAGGAACTCAGCCGCGAGGGCGAGCGCCAGTACACCAAGCTCAGCGTGGGCGAGAAGGTGCGCCTGCAGTTCGACAACATGATGACCGACACCAAGAAGAATATCCAGCGGGCAACGCGCATTGGCGGCAAGCCCAGATGATCCACATCGAATAGCAGTTCGTTGAAACAACCACGTCGCACGATGAAGTTCTCTGTATTCCAGCTCAGCCGCGTTGGCGGTCGGGAAAAGAACGAAGACCGCATGGGCTACAGCTACACCCGTGCCGCAGGCCTGTTCGTGCTGGCCGACGGCATGGGCGGGCACCCGGATGGCGAAGTGGCCTCGCAGATCGCGCTGCAGACGATGTCGGCGCTGTTCCAGCGCGAGGCCAAGCCGCGGTTGCCGAATCCGGCGACGTTTCTGGCCTCGGGCCTGATGACGGCCCACCACCAGATCATTCGCTACGCCGCCGAACGCGGCCTGCTCGACACGCCGCGCACCACGCTGGTGGCGGGGCTGGTGCAATCGGGCGAGCTGCACTGGATGCACTGCGGCGATTCGCGCCTGTATGTGGTGCGCGATGGCGAATTGCTCACGCGCACGCGCGACCATTCGTACATCGAGGCGCAGGCCAAGGCCGGCGCGTCGATCGAGGGCGTCAACCGCAACGTGCTGTTCACCTGCCTGGGCTCCACCGTGCGGCCCATGTTCGACGTGGCCGGGCCGGTGCGCCTGGCCCAGGGCGACAAGGTGCTGCTGTGCTCCGATGGCCTGTGGGGTCCCGTGAGCGATGAACAGATTGTCGAGAAACTGTCGACCCTGCCGGTGGCCGACGCCGTGCCGGCCCTCGTGGGCATGGCGCTGGAAACGGCGGGCGACCAGTCCGACAACGTGACGGTGCTGGCCCTGGAGTGGGAGTCGCCGGGCGTGCCGGGTTTCGAGCACAGCGGGCAGACCGAAACCGAAATGATGGCCGACGAAGTGTTCGCCTCCACCATCCAGTCCGGTCCGCTGGATCCGGCGCTGGAAGACATGGACGAAGACGCCATTGAGCGCTCGATCGCCGAGATCAACGAGGCGATTCAGCGCTCGAAAAATAAGTGACATCCCCCTGAGGCGCTTACGCGCCTTCCCCCTTCTCTCTGCGGGAAGGGGGACAACGCCGATGCCCGGCGCGAGATGAGGGCATGGCGTTCACCCGCATGGCCTGCTCCGCAGCCTTCTGATATCGACGAATCCATGACCATTGAAAAAACCACTTCCCTTCGCCCTGATCGTGCGGCTGACGCGCTGCGTCCCGTCACCATCACGCGCGGCTACACCGTGCATGCCGAGGGCTCGGTGCTGATCGAGTTTGGGCAGACCAAGGTGCTGTGCACGGCTTCGGTGGAAGAGCGCGTGCCGCCGCACAAGCGTGGCAGTGGCGAGGGCTGGGTGACGGCCGAATACGGCATGCTGCCGCGCGCCACGCACACGCGCGGCGACCGCGAGGCCGCGCGCGGCAAACAGAGCGGGCGCACGCAGGAGATCCAGCGCCTGATCGGCCGCAGCCTGCGCGCCGTGTTCGACCTCGCCAAGCTGGGCGAGCGCACCATCCACCTCGACTGCGACGTGATCCAGGCCGACGGCGGCACGCGCACCGCCGCCATCACCGGCGCCTACGTGGCCGCGCACGATGCGGTGAGCTGGCTGCTGGCGCGCGGGCTGATCGCTGAATCGCCCATCCTGCACCCGGTGGCGGCCATCTCGGTGGGCATCGTTGACGGCACGCCCGTGCTGGACCTGGACTACGCGCAGGATTCGTCGTGCGACACCGACATGAACGTGGTGATGACCGGCGCCGGCCATTACGTGGAAGTACAGGGCACGGCCGAGGGCGTGGCCTTCTCGCGCGCCGAGATGGACCAGTTGCTGTGCCTGGCCGAAAAGGGCATTGGCGAGCTGATCGAGATGCAGCGCGCCGCGTTGCGATGACGGAATGACCTCGCTGCGCTTCAATGACGAAATGACCGGGTGTTTCAGTCATGGCGCGTAGCGCCGTCATCCATGGCGCAAGCCGAAGTCATGCGCCGTCAGGTGCGTCATGTTCCCCATGAAAATCGTTCTCGCCTCCAACAACGCCGGCAAGTTGGCCGAGCTGCAGGCCATGCTTGGCAACCTGGGCATGGAACTGGTTCGGCAAGCCGATCTGGGCATCGGCGAGGCCGAAGAGCCCTTCCGCACCTTCGTCGAGAACGCGCTGGCCAAGGCGCGTCATGCCTCGCGCCAAAGCGGCCTGCCCGCGCTGGCTGACGATGCCGGCCTGTGCGTCGATGCCTTTGGTGGCCTGCCGGGCGTGGACACGGCCTTCTATGCCACGCAATTCGGCTATGAAAAGAGCGACGACAGCAATGTGCGCGCGCTGCTGGAGCAAATGAGCGATGTCGACAACCGCCGCGCCGCCATGGTGAGCACGCTGGTGGCGCTGCGCAGCGCCGACGATCCCGAGCCGCTGATCGCCGTGGGTCGCGTGGCGGGCGAGATCACGCGCGAGCGGCGTGGCGCGGGCGGTTTCGGCTTCGATCCGGTGATGTTCATCCCCGAATTCGGCCAGACCTTCGCCGAGCTGCCGCCCGAGGTGAAGAACGCGCACAGCCACCGTGGCCGCGCCGCCGCGCGCATGGTGGAACTGATGCGCGAGCGCTGGCTGGCATAGCGGCTCGTGCTGAGGCGGCCGCGGCGTTTTCGGCAGCCGTTTCTATTGATGTTTTCAATAATCACGACAGCGCGGGCCATCAGAAAAAACCCCTCATATCCCCTCGTCATTGCGGCGAAGGCCGTAATCCATGGGGCGTCACCTTGATACGGCATTCACCTGCGGACACCGTGTGGATTGCGGCCTTCGCCGCAATGACGGGATGAGGTGAAGGCATGACATAGGCTTGTCCTGAATGACGAAGCTCTCTCAAGAAA
>JAUNUR010000005.1 GCA_030538085.1 Pseudomonadota bacterium
GCAATGACGGGATGAGGTGAAGGCATGACATAGGCTTGTCCTGAATGACGAAACTTTCGATAGCCACTTCGCCTTGCCCATGAGGGGCCGGCAGGCACTCAAGTCATCCAGGCGACTTGGGAGGGGTGTTTTTTTTCGGGGTTTGCCCGGATTTGTTCTGCAGTGCGGAACGGTGTACCGCTGAGGCGGTGTCGCCGGATAAGCTGAATTGATCTTGTGGCCAGGCTTGACCGGCATGGCTGCAACAGGACACCGACATGCTGGAAGGACCACGACGACATGCCTGACGAGACAACGGAGATGCGGCCTTGCGCCGCGAGCGCGCCACGCAGGGGCCGCGGCGTTGCAAGCGCCGCCCCTCGGGGCAGGGGGAGCGTCTGATGGAGATGTTCTTCCAACAGGTGCTCAACGGGCTGACGCTGGGCGGCGTCTATGGCCTGGTGGCGCTGGGCCTGACGCTGGTGTACGGCATCCTGCACGTGCCCAACTTTGCCCACGGCGCGTTCTACATGGTGGGTGCGTTCGTGTCGTTCCACGCCATGACGGCCTGGGGCTTCAACTACTGGGTGGCCATGGCCTGCTCGGGGGTGGCGGTGGCGGCGCTGTCGGTGGTGGCCGAGCGGCTGGTGTTCACGCCGCTGCGCGATTCCACGGGCCTGCACCCCATGGTGGCGGCCATTGGCGTGCTGCTGTTTCTGGAGGCCGCGGCGCAGGCCATCTGGGGCGCCGACTTCCAGCGCATGCAGTCGCCCTACTCGGGCATCATCGACCTGGGCGGCGTCACCGCGCCGGTGCAGCGGCTGATGATCGTTGGCGCGGCTTTCGCGCTGATGGTGGCGCTGCACCTGTTCTTGACGCGCACGGTGATGGGCTCGACCATCATCGCCATGGCGCAGAACCGCGACGGCGCCTCGCTGGTGGGCATCGACGCCAACCGCGTGGCCATGCTCACCTTCGCCATCTCGGGCATGCTGGCGGCCGTGGCGGCCACGCTGTACGCGCCCATCAACCTGGTGTTTCCCGCGATGGGGCACCTGGTGATCACCAAGGCGTTCGTGATCATCATTCTGGGCGGCATGGGCAGCGTGGTGGGGGCCATCGCGGGCGGGCTGATCATCGGCTTTGCCGAAAGCTTCGGCGCCTTCTATATCTCGACCGACTACAAGGACATCATCGCCTTCGTGCTGCTGGTGGTGATCCTGTCGGTGCGGCCGCAGGGCCTGTTCGCCAAGGGAGCACGCTGATGGCCTGGCTTGAAAAATGGGGCTGGTGGCTGCTGATCGCGGCCGGCCTGGCCTTTCCCCTGCTGGTGAGCAACGACTACCTGCTGACGGTGACGGGCAAGGCGCTGATCTTCGCCATCGCCACGCTGGGGCTGAACCTGATCACCGGTTACACCGGCCAGTTCAACCTGGCGCACGCGGGCTTCATGGCCGTGGGCGCGTACACGGTGGGCATCCTCACGGTGACGCACAAGGTGCCGTTCTGGATCGCCTTCGCGCTGGCGGGCGTGGTCACCACCGCGCTGGGCTACTTCATCGGCCTGCTGTCGCTGCGGCTGCGCGGGCACTACTTCTCGATCTTCACGCTGTGCGTGGGCTACATCATGTTCCTGCTGATCGAGAAGTGGGAGAGCCTGACCAACGGCACGGTGGGCATCATGGGCATTCCGGCGCCGACGCTAGGCTTCATCACCTTCGACACGCCGCTGTCGCTGTACTACCTGGCGCTGTTCTGGCTGGTGGTGGGCGTGTGGGCCATGCGCCGCATCGTCGGCTCGCTGCTGGGGCGCACCTTCATGGCCGTGCGCAACAGCGAAGAACTGGCCGAGGCGCTGGGCACCAACCTGATGCGCACCAAGACACTGTCGTTCATGCTGTCGGTGTTCTATGCCGGCATCGCGGGCGCGCTGTACGCGGGCTACGTGCGCTTCATCGGCCCGGACATGGCGGCGGTGGAGCACACCTTCGACATGACGATGTACATGATCGTCGGCGGCCTGGGCACGGTGCTCGGCCCGCTGCTGGGCGCGCTGGGCATGCCGTGGCTGACGCAGTACCTGCAGTTCCTGCAGGAGTACCGCTTCCTGGTGTTCGGGCCGCTGCTGGTGTTTCTGGTGATCTTCGTGCCGCACGGCATCGTGGGCACCTACCTGGGCTGGCGCGCACGCCAGGTCGCACGGAAGTCGGAGGTGCGCCGTGCTCAAGATTGAACACCTGACCAAGCGCTTTGGCGGCCTGCTGGCGGTCAACAACGTCAGCACCACCATCGAAACGGGCAAGATCAACGCCATCATCGGCCCCAACGGCGCCGGCAAGACCACGTTCTTCAACCTGATCGCCGGCGTGCACAAGCCCACCTCGGGCACCATCACGCTGCAGGGTGACGACATGACCTCGCTGCGCCCCGACCAGGTGGCACGGCGTGGCGTGGCGCGTACCTTCCAGACCACGGCACTGTTCGACATGGCGAGCGTGCTCGACAACCTGATCGTCGGCCACCGCCTGCGCACCAAGTCCGGCCTGCTGGACGTGCTGCGCGGCTCCAGCCTGCTGCGCGAGGAAGAGCGCATCTGCCGCGAGAAGGCGCGCGACGCGCTCAACTTCGTCGGCGGCTCGCACCTGGAGAACCGCATGGCCGGCGACATTTCGCAGGAAGAGCGCAAGCGCGTGGCCTTTGCACTGGCGCTGGCCACCAACCCGCGCCTGCTGCTGCTCGACGAGCCGGCCGGCGGCGTGAACCCCGACGAAACCCAGGGCCTGGCTGATCTGATCCGCAAGATCGTGAACAGCGGCATCACCGTGTGCCTGATCGAGCACAAGATGAACATGATCATGAGCCTGGCCGACAAGATCATGGTGCTGAGCTATGGCGAGAAGATCGCCGAGGGCACGCCGGCCGAGATCCGCGCCAACCCCGTCGTGATCGACGCCTACCTGGGGAGCGACCATGCTGACGCTTGAGAACGTATCGCTCAACTACGGCAGCTTCAAGGCGCTCGACGGCGTCACGCTGCACGCCAAGCAGGGCGAGCTGGTGGTGCTGCTGGGCGCCAACGGTGCGGGTAAGAGCTCGATCTTCCTCACAGTCAGCGGCATCCACCGCGCCGCTGGCGGCAGCATCCAGTACGACGGCCAGCAACTGATTGGCCGCAAGCCGTCAAGCATCGTGCAGTCGGGCGTGGTGCAGTGCCCCGAGGGGCGCAAGCTGTTCCCCATGATGACGGTAGCCAAGAACCTGATGCTGGGCGCCTACGTGCACCGCCGCGACGGCGAGGGCAACCGCCAGCGGCTGGAGGAGGTGTACACCCTGTTCCCCATCCTGCGCGAGAAGAAGGACGACCCGGCGGGCTCGCTGTCGGGCGGTCAGCAGCAGATGGTGGCCATCGGCCGCGCGCTGATGGGCCGGCCCAAGGTGCTGCTGCTGGACGAGCCGTCGCTGGGCCTGGCGCCGCTGGTGATCAAGCAAACCTTCGAGATCATCCAGCGCATCAACCAGGCCGGCACCACCGTGCTGCTGGCGGAACAAAACGCCTTCGCCGCTCTCAAGATCGCTCACCGTGCCTATGTGCTGGAAAACGGTCGCATCGTCATGGAGGGCGATCCCGAGAGCATGCTGCACAACGACGAGGTGCGCCGCGCCTACATCGGCGCGTAGCGCGCCAGGACATTAACCCGAGTTTTCACGTGAACCAACCCAAGGAGACAAGCATGAAGTTCAAAACCACGATCCGCATGTCCGCGGGCCTGCTGATGGCGGGCATCATCGCTGCCGGCCCGGCGCTGGCGCAGGAAGTCGTCAAGATCGGCTACACCGGCCCGCTGAGCGGCGGCGCCGCGCAGTACGGCAAGAACGTGCTCAGCGGCATGGAGATGGCCGTGCAGGAAATCAACGCCGCTGGCTTCGAGGTGGGCGGCAAGAAGTACAAACTGGAGCTGGTGGCGCTGGACGACAAGTACAACCCCAGTGAAGCCGCCACCAACACCCAGCGCCTGGTGCAGCAGCACAAGACGCCGGCGGTGCTGACGCCGCACTCGGGCGGCATCTTCGCCATGCAGGCGATCAACGAGCAGCTCAAGGTGCTGGTGCTGGGCTACTCCAGCGTGCCGCAGATCACCGCGCGCGGCAACAAGCTGACGCTGCGCATTCCGCCCGAGTACACGGTCTACATCAAGCCGTTCATCGAACAGACCATGGCCAAGTACGGCAAGAACGTGGCCATCGCCAGCGCCGACCACGACTACGGCAAGGCCTGGGTGGCCGCGTTCAAGCCCGCCTGGGAAGCCGCCGGCGGCAAGGTGGTGGCCGAGAACCTGATGTCCTACAACCGCGCCACCGACTTCTACAGCGGTGTGAGCCGCGTGCTGGCCGCCAAGCCCGACGTGCTGTTCATCGGCGGCGCGTCCGAGCCCACCGGCCTGGTCATCAAGCAGGCGCGCGAGCTGGGCTTCAAGGGCGGCTTCATGATCATTGACCAGGCCAAGATCGACGAAATCGCCAAGATCACGGGTGGACTGGGCCCGCTGGAAGGCGCTGTGGGCGTGCTGCCCGTGGTGGATGACCAAAAGCCCGCCGCCAAGGACTTCGTGGCCCGCTATCGCAAATTCGCCAATGGCCGCGACCCTGGCACGGAAGCCATGTTCAACTACACCGTCGTCCACGCCACCGTGGATGCCATGAAGCTGGCCGGCACCACCACCGACGCGATGGCCATCCGCGCCAACCTCGATAAAGCCTTCAAGGCCATGCCCGCCACCACCAATCCGTTCGGCTTCACGGGCGTGGACGAGAAAGGCGGCACCACCGCCAACGGCCGCATCGCCGTGGTCGATGGCGGCAAGGTGAAGGAAGTGGCCATCAAATAAGCGTTCAGACACTGGGTGGGTCAGCGTTTGCACGCTGCCCACCGGTGGGGTGGCTTCTCACAACGGGCTCTGGCTTATCGGAGCCCGTTTTCTTTTGGTTGCCAAATGCGATCAGCGGGCCAGCAGATGGCTTGCCGTGGCCTGGCGCAGGGTTGGATGCGGGATGGGGGCTGGAGGTGGCTTGGTGGCGGTGGGCAGTCCGCCCAGCAGCAGATCCAGCACCAGCCGGGCGTCGAGCGAGTCCTTGGGTAGCACGGCATAGCCCACCTCGATGCGCGGGCGGACGCCGGCGGGCAGTTGTTCGGCCTGGCGCTGTAGCGAGGTCAGCAGGCGCTCAACACTTTTGCGCGTGTGTTCAGGAGATACCGGCGCTTCCATCAGCAGGGCGATGTCGTGTTCGCCAACGCGGGCCACGGCGTCCTGCTCGCGCGCGAAGCGCTTGATGCCGTAGGACGCCAACACCATGGCGCGTTCGCCGGCGCGCTGGCCGTGCGTCGCCACGATTTCCTCCAGGTTGACCACACGCAGCGCCACCAGCGCGAAATCCAGACTTTCCTTCCACGCCCGCTTGAGCGTGGCGTCCAGCCGCAGCAGCAGCACGTGCTCCAGTGCAAGGCCGGTCAGCGGGTCGGTGGTGGCCATGGCTTCCTGGCGTACCAAGGCCTCGCGTTGCGCGCCGTGCCGCACGGCGAGCGCGTACAGCAGCATGGGAATTTGCAGCAGGGCCGCGACGCTGGTGCTGTAACGGGTGAGCCCACTGGCCGGAATCAGCTGCACCATGGACAGCAGGGGCGCGATGACCATCAGCAGCATCGGCAGGCAGGCTAGCGCGACCAGCTTGATGTGGCGATCGTCACGCCTGCGCCAGGCCGCCACCAGCATGACGCCAATCAGCATCACCGCCAGCAGCATCAGCCAGCTCATCAGCTCGCGCGTCAACGAGTGCTGCACCAGGGTGTCGAGCACCACGGCGGCGGGCAGTGCCCACGTGATGCCCATTGCAGCCGTGTCGAGCCACCGCCCTGATCGCGCGGGCACCGCGATGGCGCGGATGAGCCATACCCCCGCCATGGTCGCCAGCGGCGCCAGCACGAACGTGGACGTACGGTTGAACGCCGGGAACGCGCTCCACACATGGGAGTGCCCGAAACCCAGGTGCGCCATCTGCGCCACGCCCATGGCGGCCACGTACAGCGCGAACAGCGCGAACACGCGGTCACGCCAGGCCAATGCCAGCGCCAGCGCCAGCATGCCCATCAGCACCACCAGGCCGAAGTAGGCGCCTTGCAGCAACTGCTCGTTCTCGCGGCTGGTCGCCAGCGAGTGGCGCGATTGCAAGCGCGGCGTGACCGACAGGCCGATGCGCGCGTGTTCCAGCCGCAGGAAATAGGTCACGGGCTCGGTGCCCGTGTTCTCGGCCAGGGGGAAGGTTGGAAAACGGCCTGGCATGGGCCATTCGCTGACGGGGCGCGCGTCGCCGGCTTCCTGCGTGATCCAGCGGCCCTTGGCGTCTTGAAAGTAAAGCACGGCGCGGTCGAGCCCTGAATAGGGCAGCACCAGAAACCAGGCGCTCGTGTCGGGCGCGTAGCGCACGGTGAAGCGCATCCACAGCACCTGGTGATCGATGGGGTAGCGCGCGCCTGCTTCAACGGGTTGCCAGGGCAGGGCGTGAGCACGTTCGGCCACCGTGTCATATGCCAGCTTGCCGTCCTGATCGATCCAGTAATCGGCCTGCCCGACCAGGGAAAGCTTGGCGGCGGTGGGCATCAGTTCGACCACGGGTTCGGCACAGACCAGCCGTGGTACCCACAGGCACCACAGCAGCAAGCAGAACAGTAGGTGCCCGCGGCGCGGCATTTTCGACATGCTGCTTCACTATACGTGCCCGGCGCGCCGATGCAATTGGAGTTGGGCGGAAAAAGCGGCGGATTTGATGCTGGTCACGGGGATGGATATGCCCCGTTCGCCGCCAAGGTGGCTCCACACATGGTTTCCGTGTGGAGCAGGGCGTACTAACCCATCAAAAGCGGATGCCGCCGGGGTTGGTATTGGTGCGCTGCGGCGCGATGCTGGGTTCGGCGGGCGCAGGCGTGGGGGCGGTGGCGGGGGCTTCAGCCGCCGGTGCGGCGGTGGGCGCTGGCGTGGCGGTTCGTGCCACCAGCGGCGTGGCGGCGGGACGGCGATAGCTGGGCGGCAGTTGCGACGTCTTGGGGTAGCCCGCGGCATCCAGATACTGGCTCCATTCGCTGTCTGAATAGCCTTTCAAGCGCTGCCCGCCGATGGTCAGCATGGGCAAGCCGTTGTCGCCGGCCAGATTTTTCAGCGCTGCGATGTCGTCGTTGGACTCGACGCGCTTTTCGCTGAACGGCACGCCGCGGTTGATCAGCAGGGTGCGTCCAGAGTCGCAGGGGGCGCAATTGTTGCCCGCGTACAGCGTCACGGGATAGCGCTGTGCCGTCTGGTTGAGCTGGTAGGGCAGGGCGCCACCAGCCGCCGATGGCGCCGCGCCGCCCTTGGATACCGCTGGCGCGGACGGCGCGGGCGGTTTGTCGGAGAAGGTGACCCGGCCATCCGGCCCGACCACCTTGTAAACCTGGGCTTGCGCGGTGCCGGCCATTGCCAGCAATGTGCCGAAAGCTATGAACAGTGGAGCAAAACGACGGTGCACGGGTAACTCCTGCAAATGCGATGGGTGGTGGCTCAGGCCATGCCTTGGTGGCGCAGCAGCGCGTCCATCGTGGGCTCGCGGCCGCGGAAAGCCTTGAACGATTCCATGGCCGGACGGCTGCCGCCGGCTTCCAGAATCTCACGGCGGTATTTTCGCCCCGTTTCCACGCTGGGCAAGCCGTCTTCTGTGATCGTTTCCTCGAATGCCGCGTAGGCGTCGGCGCTCAGCACCTCGGCCCACTTGTAGCTGTAGTAGCCCGCCGCGTAGCCGCCAGCAAAGATGTGGCTGAAGGTTTGCGCGGTGCGGGCAAAGGGCGGCGGCTGGATCACGGCGACCTCGGCGCGCACGGTATCGAGCAGCGGCTGGAAGTCGTGCGCCGGGTCGTGCTCGGTGTGCAGCAGCATGTCGAACAGGGCGAACTCGATCTGGCGCACGGTCTGCATGCCGGCCTGGAAGTTCTTGGCCGCCAGCATCTTGTCGAACAGGGCGCGGGGCAGCGGCTCGCCGGTGTCGACGTGCGCCGTCATGTGCTTGAGCACGTTCCACTCCCAGCAGAAGTTCTCCATGAACTGGCTGGGCAGTTCCACCGCGTCCCACTCGACGCCGCTGATGCCGGAGACGTCGTGTTCGTCCACCTGCGTCAGCATGTGGTGCAGGCCGTGGCCGAATTCGTGGAACAGGGTGATGACGTCGTCGTGCGTCAGCAGCGGCGGCTTGCCATCGACGCCTTCGGCGAAGTTGCACACCAGTTGCGCCACGGGCGTCTGCAGTCGGGCGTTGTCAGGGCGCAGCCAACGGGCGCGCACGTCGTCCATCCAGGCGCCGCCGCGCTTGCCGGCGCGCGCACCGGGGTCAAGGTAGAACTGGCCCAGCAGCTTGCCATCCCGCTCGATGCGATAGAACTCGACAGAGGGATGCCACATGGGCGCGCTGTCGCGGCGGATGGCGACCTCGAACAACGTCTCGACGATCTTGAACAGGCCCGCCAGCACCTTGGGCGCCTGGAAGTACTGCTTCAGCTCCTGCTCGCTGAAGGCGTAGCGCGCTTCCTTGAGCTTTTCGCTGATGTAGGCCCAGTCCCAGGGCTGCGGGTCGGTCAGGTTGAGTTCTTTGGCGGCAAAGGCGCGCAGGTCGGCCACGTCGCGCTCGGCATAGGGCTTGGCCTTGGCGGCGAGCTGGCGCAGGAAGTCGATCACCTCGGTGGGCGAGTCGGCCATCTTGGGCACCACCGACACCTCGCCGAAGTTGGCGTAGCCCAGCAGCACGGCTTCTTCGCGCCGCAGCGCCAGGATCTCGCGGATCAGCGGGGCGTTGTCGTACTGGGTGCCTTCGCCTTCGGCCTGGTCGGAGGCGCGGGTGACGTAGGCGCGGTACAGGCGCTGGCGCAGCGCGCGGTGGTGCGCGAACTGCATCACCGGCAGGTAGCTGGGCAGCTTGAGCGTGAGCTTGTAGCCCTTCATGCCATCGGTCTGCGCGGCGGCGCGGGCGGCGGCCTTCACGTCGGGTGGCAGGCCATCGACTTCGTCCTCGCTGGCGTAGTAGGCGTAGGCATCGGTGGCGTCGAGCGCGTTCTCGCTGAACTTTTGCTGAAGCTCGGCCTGGCGCTCCTGGATGGCGGCGTAGCGCTCCTTGGCCGCGCCCTGCAACTCGGCGCCGCCCAGCACGAAGCCGCGCAGCGCGTTCTTGTGCGCCTGGCGCTGCTCGGGCGTCAGCGCGGCGGGGTTCATGGCCTTGTACTTGGCGTACAGGCGCTCGTCGCTGCCCAGACGGGTCCAGAACTCGGTGATGGCGGGCAGCGCGGCGTTGTAGGCGGCGCGCAGTTCGGGTGTGTCCATCACGGCGTTCAGGTGGCTGACGGCGCCCCAGGCGCGGCCCAGGCGCTCGGTCGCCACGTCCAGCGTGCGCGACAGCGTGGGCCAGTCGGCCAGCAAATCGGGCGCCACGACGGCTTCGAGCGCGGCTTCGGATTCGGCCAGCAACTGCTGGATGGCCGGCGCCACGTGCTCGGGGCGGATCTGGTCGAACAAGGGAAGGTCGGTGAAGTCGAGAAGGGGATTGGGCATGAGGGGAAAGCTGGGGACGTGGAGTGGATTCACAAGCCGGGCAGGCGGAACTGGTACATGTGGTACTGCGTGGAGCGAATGGTAAGGGCTGCCATGGCGCGGCCTTGATCCCCCATGGGCGACGCTGATACCGCCTCCCAAGGTGTGGTTTTGTTGGTGCGTTTGGAAGTTGCTCTCATGGCTGCGAGCAACGGTGTGAACAGAAGAGGAGAGAGCTCTTATGAAGAAGTCCAAAATTATATTGGACTTGTAATTTTGGAAGTCCAAAATATCGTGAAAATTCTATATTTTGAAAATCTTCCGAAGTGTTTGACTCCATGATCTCTTGGTGTGACAGGATGAGTTGCGTTAGTATCGCCCACCCAGCAGGTGACGAACGGGTCATTTGGTTCTGATCAATTGGGGTTTTATCAAGTCCATTGATGTCGGATCATTGATGTCATCGCGCGTGTTCCTGCTGACAAACTGTGGCTTTTCCCGGTCCGTATTCCAGCATGCCCCATACCTTCTCCGTTGACAGTCCAGAGTTGGCCGCCGTGGCCGCGCCCTTGGCGGATGGCCCGCCAAAGCTTCCGTTTGACCGCCTGCACATCAGTGACCAGCACAGCGCGCCGCTGTGGCGTCAGTTGCTCAACCAGTTGACCGAGATGGTGGAGGCTGGCGAATTGTTGCCCGGCACCAGTCTGCCGCCTGAGCGCGATCTGGCGCAAAGCCTGGGCGTCAGCCGTGTCACCGTCAAGCGCTGCTATGACGAATTGCGGCGCGAAGGCATGTTGGCTGGCCGTGGTCGCGCCGGCAGCGTGCTGCAGGCGCAGGTGCCACGCGTGCAGCCCGCGCTGGGGCGGCTGAAGGGTTTCAGTGAAGAGATGCGCGAGCTGGGCCTGACCGCTTCTACCCGGTTGGAGCTGCGTGAACTGACCAGCAACCGCAGCATCGCCTCCATTTTTTCGCGACCATCCAGCGCTCCGTTTCTGTACCTGACCCGGGTGCGTGAAGGCGACAGCGTGCCCATGACGCGCGAATTGGCCTGGTACGACCTGACGCTGGCCCCGGTTCTGGCCGACTGGGATGGTCATGGCTCGGCATACACCTGGCTGCGCGAGCGCGCGGGCCTGACGCTGGCACGGGCCGAGCAGACGGTCGAAGCCATCAGCAGTTCACCGGCCGAGATGGCCGCTTTCGGCTACAGCGAGCCACAGCCCTGTTTGCTGTTCAAGCGCCGCACGTACACGGCGCAGGGCCAGTTGGCGGAATACGTGGAAGGCACGTTTCGCGGTGATGCCTATGTTTACCGCATGGAACTGAGCGTTTGAGCCTGCACCGTCGTGCGGGACAAGAGAGAAGAGAGCGCCACGGTACCGGTCACTGCGGCACCAGTTCGACGCGGCGGTTCTTCGCTTTGCCTTCGTCGGTGGTGTTGCTGGCCACGGGAGCCAGCGATGCCACGCCGTTGCCGGTCAGGCGGGTGGCGGCCACGTCATGGTCCTTGACCAAGGAGGCGACCACGGCATCGGCGCGGCGTCGTGAAAGCTGCATGTTGCTGTCGAACGAGCCCACTGAATCGGTGTGTCCCACCACGTGCAGCCGCATGCCGGGCTGCGCTTTGAGGTAAGCGGCAATCTGGTCCAGCGAAGGCTTCGATTCCATCTTGACGTCGGCCTTGCCCGTATCGAAGTAGATGCCGTAGATGGCCACCTTGCCGTTGGCGGTGATGGACTGGCTGATCTCCGACGCGCTGACCACCACCATCTGCTGTTGCATGGTTTTGGCCTCCACGATGTCCAGCGCCGCGTAGGCGCCCTTGCGGGCCTTGAAGGTGAAGTCCCCATCGCTCCAACTGACGGTGAACAGGTGTACCGTGGTGCCGTCTTTCTGGAAGGTGCCGGTGCGAATGGTGTTGTCGTTGGCGCTGGCAAACACGTATTTCGTGCGTGTGTTCTTGATCTCCATCGCGTCGCCTAGCCACATGTTCTGCAGTGCCAGCATGGAACCTCCAGAGGCCAGGTTCGGGTCCTTGGTGGAGTCGTAGATCGTCTTGAAGCCCGCCGCCGCCAGCTCGTTGGTGTAGTTGCGGTACACCTCCAACGAGCCAATGTCGCCCGGCACCTCGTACCAGATGCGGGTGCGCTTTCCTTCCGCGTGCAACGGCGGCGTTTTGTAGGAGAACTTGCGCGGGTCATTTTGCAGGTTGGTGCTCATGAACGTGCCGGTCTGGAACTGCGCTTCGTCAAAGTTGCGCACCTCATAGCCCACGATGGCGCTGCCCGCGAAGCGTTTGATGAGGGGATGGTCACGCGCGTCGGCCATGTCCTGTGCCAGTGCCGCGCCGCAGGCCAGCAGCAAGGTCATGAACGCGGCCGTCACGGTTGTCCGGCGGGCGGGTTTCTGAAGCTCTGGTGGATGCATGGTCAATCACCTTGGAACGAGTGGAAAAAAATTCATCGCAGGGCCGCCAAGAAAGAAAATCTCAGTGGACGGCGTACCAGGTTCAGCCGGTTTCGCTCAGCCGTATCGGCTCTGACGTGAGCGGGCGGCGGCGCAGGGCGGTCAGGCGTGCCTTGCCGGGCAGTGCCGCCAGTACGCCGTGCTGCTGCACCATGTGCGCGCCGCACAGATTGCCCCAGCGCAGGGCCGCTGCCAGCGGCTCGCCCGCCAGCACCGCGGCGCAGTAGCCGCAGGCAAAGGCATCGCCCGCCCCCACGGTGTCGAGCACGCGCACGCGCGGTGCGGGCACGTGCCAGCCGCGCCAGCCACCATCGACCGCCTCGCACCCCAAGCTGCCGTTGGCGCCCAGCGTCAGTACCAGCCGTTGCAGCGCGGGCCAGTACTGGCGCAGGCCTGGCAGCCACTGACGCAGCGCATGTACGGCGCCGGACACGTCATCCGCCAGGGGCGAGGACAGACCCAGCAGGTGCGCGGCTTCGCTCTGG
The DNA here is from genome assembly GCA_030538085.1 of Pseudomonadota bacterium. Lineage (GTDB taxonomy): Bacteria > Pseudomonadota > Gammaproteobacteria > Burkholderiales > Burkholderiaceae_C > Ottowia. The sequence continues at coordinate 12,527 of JAUNUR010000005.1, forward strand.
TTCACGATCAGGGTGTGCGTGTGCCGCGACAGCTCCGGCGGCATCTCGCACCATGGAGAGGGGTTGAGCACCGTCATGACGCCCGACGTGTGCGCCAGTTCAAACGCCGCTTGCACTGTGCCTAGAGACGTTTCCAGTTGCCCGTACACCAGTTGCGCGGCGCGCACGTCCTCTTGCGCCAAGGTCACGTGTGCCGGCTCCAGCGCCGCGTTGGCCCCTGCAAATACGGCGATCACGTTCTCGCCGTCCGCGCCGATCAACCCGGCGCCCCAGCCCGAGGGGCCGTCAAACCGGTGCACGTGCCGCGTGTCGATGCCTTCGCGTGCCAGCAGCGCCAGCAAATCGCTGCCCGCCGCGTCAGTGCCGCAGCCAATCAGCGTGTGTACCGCGATGCCCAGGCGTTTCAGGCCAATGGCCACGTTCAGCCCCTTGCCGCCTGGCTCGATGTGCAGGGCGTGCGCGGCCACGGTCTCGCCAGCATGAGGCAGTCGGGGCACGCTCCAGCAGCAGGCCTGCACGAAATTGCCTAGCACGAACACCCTGGATGCCGTCGAATGAGGCTTTTTTGGTCTTGCTTGCGGCATGATTTAAGCAGTCCAATAAGGTGGTGCCAGATCATAATTCGGGCCATCAATGACTTGGCGAGTGCACCACATGACCTCTCTTGACAGGCTTGGCCTGGTGGCCACGTGTTTCACCACTTCCGCCTTCGTGCCCCAGGTGTGGCGTACCTGGAAGACGCGAGACGTTTCGGGCATTTCGCTGCCCACCTACGTCATCATCACCATCGGACTGGCCCTGTGGCTGCTCTATGGCTGGCTGCGGGGCGATATGCCGCTGATGGTGCGGGGGCATCGTCGCCACCCCCGCAGGCCGACAGCAGTGCGCCACTTGCCAGGGCGGTACTGGCCAACAGGGCCAAGCCTGCGCGGCGTTGCGCCTTGCGCGCCAGCACGGACAAATAGAACTTGGTGATCATGATGCTCTCCTTCTCAGACAGCGATGGATATGGATCAAGGGGGAAGCGGCTCGGTGGACGAGCTCAGTAAAAATCAAAGACCAAATGTTTATTGGTGCTATCCATATTAGAAATATTGTGATCCAATACAACCCCACCTGGGAGGGGGAGGGAGGTGGTTTTTGAACGTGGCGGTACTGCACGGACTCGGTCACGCGCCCCCTGGCACAGCAAAGGAGACAAGCCATGCGGGCCCGCATCCACAGCACAGCAGCGTCAACCTTTCCCCGGCAGTTGCCCGGAAAAGCGCCAGTCAGCGTGGTTTCAGGCGACAGGCCCTTGCGCACCGCGCCCTGGCTGGCACAGCTTGAACTGCTGGCTTCGTTGCCGTGGTCACTGGAGGTGCTGATGCCGTCCGTGCTGTATGTACTTCGGCAGGGGATAGCGGCGGACTTCGGCACGTTCACGCCCCTGGATCAACGCAGCCAGCTGCCAGGGGCGATTTATGCCGAGCGCTTCATGTCGCCAGTGATGCAATGGCTGTGCCAGCCGCGCGATGCCGAGGCCGTTTCGCCACCGCTCGAGAGCTCGCCATCACGGGCATTGCCACAGGCGCGGATGCATGACCCATCGGCGTTTGTCAGTTGCACGCAGGCGGGGCTGATCGAGAGCATGGTGATGAGCGATGGCGAGTCACGCCGGGCAATGTGTCTGCACCCTGAATACGAGGACAGCGTGCTGTACCAGCGGGTGTTTCGGCCTTTTGGCCTGCGCTGGTCGGCTTGTGTGCCGCTGCTGGATGAGCGTGGGCGAGCGCACGGTTTGCTGTTTTTGCACCGCTCGGCGCGGGCGGGGGCGTTCAGCCACGATGAGATGGGTTTGATGCGCCAGGCGCGACTGGCCTTGCGCGGGCTGACACGGGCGCGACCGCCTGTGGTGGAGAAGGTGCCACATCGGCCGACATTGCAAGCGCTGGTGCTGGTTGATGCACGAGGAGATTTCGTGGGCATGAACGAACCAGCGGCGGAGTTGCTCTACCGCAGCTGGCTGCCAGCGCCCGGCTCTCTGGCCTGGTCGCGCTCGAATGTGGATGCGCTGCCGCGAACCGTGCGGCAGCAGGTGCTGGCGCTGGCCGCCACACAAGCGCCTGCGCCAACGGCTACCGCTGCATCGACAGCACCCGTTGTACCGGCTGCGCACGGTGCGGTGCTGCATCGCGCGGGTGGCCAAGGGGGTGGGTTTGAGTTCAGCGCCGAGCGGCTGGTGGGTGCGCGCAAGGGCGGGCCAACGGTGGCGGTGCACGTTCGGGCGTTGGAGCCGGCCGAGGTGGCGCTGGCGCGCGCATTGACGCACTGGGCACTGTCGCCGCAGGAAAAGAGGCTACTGGTGCAGACGCTGAGCGCGCCCGATCAATACGCGCTGGCGGACTCCATGGGGCTGACCTTGAACACGCTGAAAGGCTATGTCAGGGACATGCTGCGCCGCACGGGCTTTGAGTCGCGGCAGGCCATGGTGGAAGGGGTTTTGCAGGGCGCTGAGATTGCTTGCGATGCGTGAGAGGGTAGCTCTCAGAGATCCCTCAATCCAGCTTCTCGAAAAAAATGTCGATGTAATCGGTGAGAGTATGCGGGCCATCGGGCTGGGTCATGTTCTGCATGCGCCAGTATTTTCTTTTGCCCCAGGCCTTGAACAGGAACTTGCCTGATCGTTCATACGGCTTTCCACCGTTGACGTGCTTGATGCTGGACACCGCCTTGCCCACGAACTCGAACTCCCGGGCGTTGATGATCCGGATCTCGCCGTTGATGGTGAAGTAATCGCCCGCGGCACCATCCTCTTCCTGCGCGCCGTCGATCCATATCTTTCCATCCTTTTTGTGGATGAAGGCGACTCCGGCCGGGGTGCCATCAGGCAGCCACTGCAAGGTGAGAGGGTGCGTTCCCACGATCATGCGCTCGGCCTCGGTGGATTTGGCCACCACCTGGGAAGAAAGAAAGGCCGTCAGCAGGATGCCGATGAAGAAAGAAACGAGCTTTTTCAATTCCACTCTCCTTCAATGAGTGCTTTCGTGAGTGTTTTCAATACCGGTGATCAGGCGCTGGCGCGCTCGGCGGCCTCGATGGTGTTGACGAGCAGCATGGCGCGCGTCATGGGGCCAACTCCGCCGGGCACGGGAGTGATCCAGCCGGCGACTTCTTTCACGCCAGCAAAGTCGACGTCGCCGCACAGCTTGCCAGCATCGTCACGGTTCATGCCCACGTCGATGACCACGGCGCCGGGCTTGACCATGTCGGCGGTGAGCACGTTGCGCTTGCCGACGGCGGCGACCACGATGTCGGCCTGACGGGTCTGGGCGGCCAGGTCGGGCGTGCCGCTGTGGCACACGGTGACGGTGGCGTTGGCGGCCAGCAGCATCAGCGCCATGGGCTTGCCGACGATGTTGCTGCGGCCGATGACGACGGCGTGCTTGCCCTTCAGGTCGGTCATGCCGATGCTTTCCAGCATTTTCATGCAGCCATAGGGCGTGCAGGGCCGAAAGCCGGGCTGGCCCACCATCAACGCGCCAGCGCTGGCGACGTGAAAGCCGTCCACATCTTTCTCAGGCGCGATGGCTTCGATGACGGCGTGGCTGTTCATGTGCCTGGGCAGCGGCAGTTGCACCAGGATGCCGTGCACGGCCGGGTCGGCGTTGAGCGCGGCGACGCGCGACAAAAGATCAGCCTCGGTCATGTCGGCGGGATAGCGCTCCAGCGTGGCGCCAAGGCCCGTTTGCTCGCTGTCGGCCACCTTGTTGCGCGTGTAGACCTGGCTGGCCGGGTCTTCGCCAACCAGGATCACCGTCAGGTGCGGCTGCACGCCACGGGCCTTGAGTGCCTGCACTCGGTGCGCCACGTCGGCGCGGACTTGGGCGGCGAGGGCGTTGCCGTCGATCAGCTGTGCAGTCATGATTCAGATGTATAAAAAATGGCTGCGACGCCCATCCACTATGCGCGAGCAGCTATCAATAACAAAGCAAAAACGCTCAGGCCTTGACAGCGTTCTGCCCCAGGGCAATCTTCAGCAGATCGGCCACGGTGTTGGCGCCCAGCTTTTCCATGATGTTGGCGCGGTGCGCTTCCACGGTCTTGATGCTGATGCCCAGATCGTCGGCGATCTGCTTGTTCAGGCGGCCGGCGACGATGCGCTCCAGCACTTGCGACTCACGCCCCGTCAGCTTGGCCAGCAGCGCGTCGCGGCTGGCGGCCTGCTGGTGTTCGGAGAAGGCTGCACGCGCCTGCTCCAGCATGCGCTCGACCAGGGGCACCAGTTCGTCTTCCTTGAAAGGCTTCTGGATGAAGTCCATCGCGCCTTTCTTCATCGTGTCGACGGCCAGCGGCACATCGCCATGACCGGTGATGAACGCCAGTGGCAGGGGCGAATTGCGTTCGATCAGGCGATCTTGCAGTTCCAGGCCGCTCATGCCTTCCATGCGGATGTCGACGATCAGGCAGGCGACTTCGCGCGGGTCGTAGCGGGACAGGAAGGTTTCAGCCGACTCGAAGCTGCGTACACGGAAATCCTTGCCTTCGAGCAGCCACTGCACCGAGTCGCGGACGGCCTCGTCATCGTCCACCACATACACCGTGCCCCGCTTGGGAATCAGACTCATGCCGCTATCCTGACGCTTGTATTCATATCATTGTTGTCGCGCGCCGGCCCCACCGGAATCCAAAAAGTGAAGCGGCATCCGACGACTTCGCCGGCATTGTAGAGGTTCTCGCCACTGATCCGGCCCTGATGCGACTCGATGATGGATCGGCACAGGTTCAGCCCGATGCCCAGGCCCTCGTTCTTGGTCGAGAAGAACGCCTCGTACAAACGCGCCAGCACTTCGGGCGCTAGCCCGCGGCCACTGTCGCTGACGCTGAACTGAACCACCGGCATGCCCTCGATGTCGCGCGGCATCACCCGCAGCTCCACCACGCGATTGCCGGTGGCGCGTTGTGCCACGTCGATGGATTCGGCGCCGTTCTTGATCAGGTTGAGCAACGCCTGCTCGATCAGGATCGGGTCGACATGCAGCATGGGCAGATGGGGCGCCACATGATGGGTCAGCCGCACCTGGCGGCGGCGCAGCTCGATCTCGGCCAGTTCCACCACCTGCTCGACCATGGTGGGGATCTCGGACCACTGGCGGCGCGGCTCGCTGCGCTTGACGAAGCTGCGGATGTGGTGCACCACCTGGCCGGCCCGCTGGGCCTGGCGGGCGGTTTTTTCCAGCGCGCCCAGCAGGTCGTCCTGGGCCAGATTGCCGCTCTTGATGCGCGAAATCAACCCGGTGCAGTAGTTGCTGATGGCCGTCAGCGGCTGGTTCAGCTCGTGCGCCACGCTGGAGGCCATCTCGCCCATCGTGATCAGGCGGCTGGCGGTCTGCGCGCGTTCGGCCTGCGCGGCGGCTTGCTCTTCGGCCTGGCGGCGCGCGGTGATGTCGGTGGCGATCACCATCTGGGCCAGGCGCCCGTCCACCCAGTTCAGGTAGCGCGAGCGCACTTCCAGCCATTTGTCCAGGCGCTCGATGTAGATCTCGGCGTGTTCGGCGATGGGCGAGGTGGCCAGTGATTCCATCGGCAAGCCGGCGAAGGAGTCGACCGTGTCCAGGCTTTCGTCGGAGAGCTGGGTTTCGGGCGTGCCGGCGCGCATCACCATGTTCAGGTGACCAGCGGTGGTGTTGTCGAACCACTGGCGGTACAGCTTGTTGGCGAACAGCAATTCCTGGCTGCCCAGCGGCGCCACGGAGACGGACGCATCCAGCGCTTCCAGCACGGTGGTGAACCGTTCATACGACGCCGATAGCTGGCGGCGCACGCGGTTCGGTTCGGTGATGTCGGTCATCGACGCCATCCATCCCGTCTGCTTGCCGGCGGCGTCGATCAGGGGCGAGACGTACAGCCGCGCGTCGAAGGTTGAGCCGTTCTTGCGCTTGACCCGCATCTGAAAGCCCGCCGGGTCGGCCTCGCCACCCAGCTCGTCATACAGCCGGGCCGCGAGTTCCTCGTGGTCCTCGATCGGCCAGTACGAGAACGGCTCCGACTGGCCGAGCAGGTCTTCCTCGCTCCAGCCCGTCATCTGGCAGAACGCGGGGTTCACGTAGATGATGCGGCCGTACAGATCCAGCGCCCGCATGCCGGTGAGCATGGAGTTTTCCATCGCGCGGCGGAACGTGGTTTCGGCCATCAGCGCTTGCTGCGTCAGCAGGCGGCGTTGCGACTGGCGCCAGTTGGCGACCAGCATCCAGGTGGTCATGGCCGCCAGCACCGCCACCAGCCAGAACAAGGTACCGCCCACGACGCCCTGCGATGTGCGCCATGCCTGCGCGCGCAGCACCAGACCGTTGCCCACGGGCGAGACGGGGCTCTCGAACTCATTGATCTTGCCGGCCCAGGGCATGCGGTCCGCCAGGCCACGCCGCTCCGGAATGCGCTGGCCGGCCAGCAATTGGCCGTCGCCATCGAACAGCGCCACGGCGTACTTGGCCAGCATCTCGGCGGGCACGCCATAGCGCAGCAGGCCGTCGACCGAGTATTCGGCCATCAGCACGCCCGCGAACTGCGTGCGCGGCGTGATCGGCACGTGCATGTACAGCACCGGCTCCTTGCCCTCCACCGCCGCGGGCTGCGCATACACCGGCTGGCGCAGGTCGCGCGCCAGGTCGTAGCCTTCCAGCGCATCGCCCGGCTTGATGCGTCCATCGGCCACCCAGTCACGCGGGCGCGGCACGCTGGGCGAGGTCTGGATCGCCAGCAACCGGCGCTGCTCGTCGATCCAGCTCAGCGACATCAGCTCGGGGTGTTGCGACACCAGTGATTCGGCGCGGATGTCGAACTGCCCCGGCGCCATCTCGCGGTCTGAAATGTCGCGCGCCAGGCGCATCAGCTGCTCCTGCCGCTCCAGCAGGCGCAGGCGCAGGCGCTGCTGGCTGTATTCCACGTCGCGCTTGACGGCTTCCTGCTCGCGGTGGACTTCTTCCAGTCTCAGGTACCAGAACGCTGTCGCGATCGCGGCCAGAAACAGCAGCACCGCCGCCATCGGCGCCAGATGGATCAGGCGGTCTTGCCCGCTGACGAGGCGGCGCCACCAGGGCTGGGGCGGACCGGGGTCGAGCAGGGTGGAAGCTAGGTCGGACGGCATGAACGCGGCAGTTTAGTGGCTGGGCTGTCGATCCATTGTGCCGCCAGAAGTGCCGAATAACCTCTAAATTTCACATTGTGAATTCTTATTCTTTTAATTTGAAAAGAAATGTCTTTATGCGATGATGCCAATTGCTTCACAATGAGTTTCACCGATCCAACGATAGGAGACGACAACGATGTCCGAGATGTCCCAAGAATCGCGGGCGTCGGCCCATGCCGCCGCCGAGATCGACGCCCAGGAAACCCGTGAATGGCTGGATGCGTTGTCCGCCGTCATTGAGCGCGAAGGCCCCGAGCGCGCCCACGCGCTGTTGGAGGAGCTGCTCGAACACGCGCGCCAGAACAGCATCGACCTGCCGTTCTCCGCCACCACCGGCTACGTCAACACCATCGAGCCCGAGCAGGAAGCGCGCAGCCCCGGCAACATCGCCATCGAAAAGCGTCTGCGCGCCTTCATGCGCTGGAACGCCATGGCGATGGTGGTGCGGGCCAACAGCCTGAACCCCGAGGACGGTGGTGACCTGGGCGGCCACATTGGTTCGTTCGCCTCGCTGGCCAGCATGTGGGGCGCTGGCTTCAACCACTTCTGGCGCGCCGAAAGCGAGGGCCACGGTGGCGACTGCATCTATTTCCAGGGCCACAGCGCGCCCGGCATCTACGCCCGCGCCTATCTGGAAGGGCGTATCACCGAGGAGCAGTTGGAGAACTTCCGCCAGGAAGTGGGCGGCAAGGGCCTGTCCAGCTATCCGCACCCCAAGCTGATGCCCGGCTTCTGGCAGTTTCCCACCGTCAGCATGGGCCTCGGCCCGCTGATGGCGATTTACCAGGCGCGCTTTCTGAAATACCTGCACGCGCGCGGCATCGCCGACACGGCCAACCGCAAGGTCTGGGTGTTCCTGGGCGATGGCGAGATGGACGAGCCCGAGAGCATGGGCGCCATCAGCCTGGCCTCGCGCGAGAAGCTCGACAACCTCATCTTCGTCATCAACTGCAACCTGCAGCGCCTGGACGGCCCGGTGCGCGGCAACGGCAAGATCATCCAGGAGCTGGAAGGCGACTTCCGCGGTAGCGGCTGGCACGTCGTGAAGCTGCTGTGGGGCAAGGGCTGGGACGCGCTGCTGGCGCGCGACAAATCCGGCAAGCTGCGCCAATTGATGATGGAAACGGTGGACGGCGACTACCAGGCCTACAAGGCCAACGACGGCGCCTACGTGCGCAAGCACTTCTTCGGCAAGTACCCCGAAACCGCCGCCCTGGTCGAGCACATGACCGACGACGAGATCTGGGAACTGCGCCGTGGCGGGCACGACCCCGAGAAGGTCTACGCCGCCTTCCACAACGCCTACCACCACCAGGGCCAGCCCAGCGTGCTGCTGGTCAAGACCGTCAAGGGCTACGGTATGGGCAAGGCGGGCGAGGGCAAGAACACGGTGCACCAGACCAAGAAGCTGGAGGGTGGCGATATCCGCTACATCCGTGACCGCTTCAACATTCCGGTGCCCGACAGCGAACTCGACAAACTGCCGTTCTACAAGCCGGCCGACGACACGCCCGAGGCGCAGTACCTGCACGCGCGCCGCAAGGCCCTGGGCGGCTATCTGCCCACGCGCCGCGAGCAGGCCGACGAGAGCTTCACCATCCCCGCGATCGACACCTTCAAGGCCGTGCTGGAGCCCACCGCCGAGGGCCGCGAGATCAGCACCACGCAGGCCTTCGTGCGCTTTCTCACTCAGTTGCTGCGCGACAAGGCCTTTGGCCCGCGCGTGGTGCCCATCCTGGTGGACGAGGCGCGCACCTTCGGCATGGAAGGGCTGTTCCGTCAGATCGGCATCTACAACCCCAAGGGCCAGCTCTACACCCCGGTCGACCGCGACCAGGTGATGTACTACAAGGAGCAGACCGACGGCCAGATCCTGCAAGAGGGCATCAACGAGGCCGGCGGCATGGCCAGCTGGATCGCCGCCGCCACCAGCTACAGCACGTCCAACCGCATCATGATGCCGTTCTACGTGTACTACTCCATGTTCGGCTTCCAGCGCTTTGGCGACCTGGCCTGGGCGGCGGGTGACATGCAGGCGCGCGGCTTCCTGCTGGGCGGCACGTCGGGCCGCACCACGCTCAACGGCGAGGGCCTGCAGCACGAGGATGGCCACAGCCTGGTGCTGGCCAGCACCATCCCCAACTGCGTGGCCTACGACCCCAGCTTCGCGCACGAGGTGGGCGTGATCCTGCACCACGGCCTGCGCCGCATGGTGGAAAAACAGGACAACGTCTTCTACTACATCACCCTGCTGAACGAGAATTACGCCATGCCCGGCCTCACGCCCGGCACCGAAGAGCAGATCATCCAGGGCATGTACCTGTGCAAGCCCGCGCCAGCGGTGGCGGGCAATGCACCGCGCGTGCAGTTGCTGGGATCGGGCAGCATCCTGCGCGAATCCATCGCCGCGCAGGACCTGCTGCTCAAGGACTGGGGCGTGGGCGCCGACGTGTGGAGCTGCCCCAGCTTCAACGAACTGGCACGCGAAGGCCAGGACGTGGAGCGCTGGAACCTGCTGCACCCCACCGAGCCGCAGCGCGTGCCCTTCGTCACGCGGCAGCTTCAGCCGCACGCCGGCCCGGTGGTGGCCTCCACCGACTACATCAAGAACTACGCCGAGCAGATTCGCTCTTTCATTCCCCAGGGCCGCGCCTACAAGGTGCTGGGCACCGACGGCTTTGGCCGCAGCGACTTCCGCTACCGCCTGCGCGAGCACTTCGAGATCAACCGCCACTACATCACGGTGGCCGCGCTGCGCGCGCTGGCCGATGAGGGCCAGGTGCCGATGGAGCGCGTCAGCGAAGCTATCAAGCAGTACGGCATCCAGGCCGACAAGATCAACCCGCTGTACGCCTGAGGGAGACGAGTCATGGCATTGGTTGAAATCAAGGTCCCCGACATCGGTGACTTCAAGGACGTGGCCGTCATCGAGGTGCTGGTCAAGCCCGGCGACACCGTCAAGCTGGAGCAATCGCTCATCACCGTCGAAAGCGACAAGGCGTCGATGGAAATTCCGTCCAGCCACGCGGGCGTGGTCAAGGAGGTCAAGGTCCAGCTGGGCGACATCGTGAATGAAGGCTCGCTGGTCCTGATGCTGGAAGCCGAGGGCGCCGGTGCTGCCGCGCCTGCTGCGCCCGCCGCGGCGAATGCCGAAGCACCTGTAGGCGGCAGCGAGGTGGTGCCGGGCGCGAGCGAAGCGTCGGCTGCGGCGCGTGCTGCCGACACGGCGGGTGCTGGCACACCGGCGCCGGCCTCCGCACCGGCGGGGGGCGGCACGGTCGAAGTGCGCGTGCCCGACATCGGCGACTCCAAGGACGTCACCGTGATCGAGGTGTTCGTTCAACCGGGCGACACCATCAAGGTCGAGCAGAGTCTGATCACCGTCGAATCCGACAAGGCGTCGATGGAAATTCCGTCCAGCGCCGCTGGCGTGATCAAGGAGCTGAAGGTCAAGCTGGGTGACAAGATCAACCAGGGCGACCTGATCGCGGTACTGGAAGGTGCGCAGGTTGAGCGTTCAGCGTCAAGTGTTGAGCGTGTGCCCGTGAGCGCGCCGGTACCCGTGCCGGTTGCCGTGCCTGCTCAGAATGTCCCAACGCCCACGCCGAACGCCGAACGCCCAACGCTCAACGCCCCGCAAGGCCTGCCCCACGCCAGCCCCAGCGTGCGCAAGTACGCGCGCGAACTGGGCGTGCCGCTGGCTGAAGTCAAGGGCAGTGGCCGCAAGGGCCGCATCACGCAGGAAGACGTGCAGGCCTTCACCAAGGCCGTGATGGCCGGCACGCAGCGCACGCAGGCGCAGGGTGCTGCCGCAACGGCGGGTGGTGACGGCGCCGCGCTGGGCCTCATCCCCTGGCCGAAGGTCGATTTCGCCAAGTTCGGCCCCATCGAGCCCAAGCCGCTGTCGCGCATCAAGAAGATCAGCGGCGCCAACCTGCACCGCAACTGGGTGATGATTCCGCACGTCACCAACAACGACGATGCCGACATCACCGAACTGGAAGCGTTGCGCGTGCAGCTCAATAAAGAGAACGAGAAAGCCGGCATCAAGGTCACCATGCTTGCCTTCATCATCAAGGCCTGCGTGGCGGCGCTGAAGAAATTCCCCGAGTTCAACGCCAGCATCGACGGCGACAACCTGGTCTACAAGCAGTACTGGAACATCGGCTTCGCCGCCGATACGCCGGGCGGCCTGGTGGTGCCCGTCATCAAGAACGCCGACCAGAAAGGCGTGATGCAGATCAGCCAGGAGCTGGGCGATTTATCTAAGAAGGCGCGCGAGGGCAAGGCCAGCCCCGCCGACATGAGCGGCGCCACCTTCACCATCAGCAGCTTAGGGGGAATCGGCGGGACGTACTTCACGCCCATCATCAACGCGCCCGAAGTTGCCATCCTCGGTGTGTGCCGCAGCGAGATGAAACCGCGCTGGAACGGCAAGGACTTCGAGCCACGCCTGATGCTGCCGCTCAGCCTGAGTTACGACCACCGCGTCATCGACGGCGCTGCAGCGGCGCGCTTCAACGCCTTCCTGGGCCAGGTGCTGGCGGATTTCCGCCGCGTGCTGCTGTAAAGCCAGCATGAGGTTGCACCACAGGATCGCTCTGGTGACCGGCGCGGCGCGCGGCATTGGCGAAGCCATCGCGCGTGCGCTGGCAGCCGAGGGCGCGATGGTCTGGGTGACCGATCTGGACGCCGATGGCGCGCGTCGGGTGGCGGCCAGCCTGCCACCCGGTTCGGCGCAGGCGGTGGCGCTTGATGTGCGGGACGAAGTGCAATGGCAGCAGGTAGTTGATCAACTGCTTCAGCACCACGGGAGGTTGGACGTGCTGGTCAACAACGCTGGCATCACAGGACTGGAAGCGGGTGCGGCGCACGACCCCGAACACGCCAGCCTGTCGGACTGGCGTGCCGTGCACGCCACCAATCTGGACGGCGTTTTCCTCGGCTGCCGGCAGGCCATTCGGGCCATGCGGCCGCAGCGGCGCGGGGCCATCATCAATATCTCGTCGCGCTCGGGCATGGTCGGTATTCCGGCCGCCGCCGCGTATGCGTCGAGCAAGGCGGCAGTGCGCAACCACACCAAGAGCGTGGCGCTGTATTGCGCCCAGCACGGGCTGGCCATCCGCTGCAACTCCATCCACCCGGCGGCCATTCTCACGCCGATGTGGGAGCCGATGCTGGGCCAGGGCGACGAGCGCGCCACGCGCATGGCGGCGCTGGTGCGCGACACGCCGCTGAAGCGATTTGGCACGCCGGAAGAAGTGGCGGCGGTGGCGGTGCTGTTGGCCTCCGACGAATCGGCCTACATGACTGGCACCGAAATCACGGTCGATGGCGGACTGCTGGCCGGTTCGGCGGCCACCCCTCAACAATGACGCCATGCATGGGCATGGCAAGGACATAGCATCATGACCATTCTCGACATCCGCGTGCCCGACATCGGCGACTTCAAGGACGTCGCCGTCATTGAAGTGCTGGTGCAGCCCGGCGATACCGTGAAGGTGGAGCAGAGCCTGATCACGGTGGAAAGTGACAAGGCGTCGATGGAGATTCCTTCGAGCCACGCGGGCGTCGTCAAGTCGCTGGCGGTGAAGCTGGGGGATACGGTGAATGAGGGCTCGGTCATCCTGACGCTGGAGGCGAGCGCTGAAACTCCCTCTCCCGCCGGGGCGGAAGAGGGCGGGGGTGAGGGCAAAGCTGCCACCCCCGCCACAGCACCCTCACCCCAACCCTCTCCCGCAGGCGGGAGAGGGGGCGAACAGCCCGCAGCCGCAACCGCCGCCAGCTACAGCGGCCAGACCGATCTGGACTGCGACGTCCTCGTCCTCGGTGGCGGCCCCGGCGGTTATTCAGCCGCCTTCCGCGCCGCCGACCTGGGCCTGAAGGTCGTGCTGGTCGAGCGTTACGCCCAGCTCGGCGGCGTGTGCCTCAACGTCGGCTGCATCCCGTCCAAGGCGCTGCTGCACGTAGCGGCGGTGATGGACGAGGTAAGCCACCTCGCCGCGCTCGGTATCGACTACGGCGGCGCGCCCAAGGTGGATATCGACAAGCTGCGCGCGCACAAGGAAAAGGTCATCGGCAAGCTGACCGGCGGCCTGAGCGCCATGGCCAAGATGCGCAAGGTGACCATCGTGCGCGGCTATGGCAGCTTCGTCGGCGCCAACCACATCGAGGTCGAAGAAACCAGCGGCACGGGCCAGGAGAAAACCGGCAAGAAACAGGTCGTGCAGTTCAAGCGCGCCATCATCGCCGCCGGCTCGCAGGCGGTGCGCCTGCCCTTCATGCCCGAGGATCCGCGCGTGGTCGATTCCACGGGCGCGCTGGCGCTCAAGGGGGTGCCCAAGAAGATGCTGGTGCTTGGCGGCGGCATCATCGGGCTGGAGATGGGCACGGTGTATTCCACGCTCGGCACGCGTCTCGACGTGGTGGAGATGCTCGACGGCCTGATGCAGGGCGCCGACCGCGACCTGGTCAAGGTGTGGCAGAAGCTCAACGCGCCGCGCTTCGACCACATCATGCTCAAGACCAAGACCGTGGCTGCCAAAGCGACCGACGCGGGCATCGAAGTCACGTTCGAGGGCGAGAATGCCCCCACGCCGCAAACCTACGACCTGGTGCTGCAGGCCGTCGGCCGCAGCCCCAACGGCAAGAAGATCGGCGCTGACAAGGCCGGCGTGGCCGTCACCGACCGCGGTTTCATCAACGTGGACGTGCAGATGCGCACCAACGTGCCGCACATATTCGCCATCGGCGACATCGTCGGCCAGCCCATGCTGGCGCACAAGGCGGTGCACGAGGCGCACGTGGCGGCCGAGGCCATCGCCGGCGAGCTGAAGGGCGACGAGGCACTGGCCAAGGCCGCGTTCAACGCCCGCGTGATCCCCAGCGTGGCCTACACCGATCCCGAGGTCGCCTGGGTCGGCCTGACCGAGGACCAAGCCAAGGCGCAGGGCATCAAGGTCAAGAAGGGTCTGTTCCCATGGTCGGCCTCGGGTCGCGCCATTGCCAACGGCCGCGACGAAGGCTTCACCAAGCTGCTGTTCGACGACAGCCCCGAGGCGGGCGTTCACGGTCGCATCCTCGGCGGTGGCATCGTCGGCACGCATGCGGGCGACATGATCGGCGAGATCGCGCTGGCCATCGAGATGGGCGCCGACGCAGTGGACATCGGCAAGACCGTGCACCCGCACCCCACCCTGGGCGAGAGCATCGGCATGGCGGCCGAGGCGGCGCACGGCAGCTGCACCGATCTGCCACCACAGCGCAGGTAAAGCCACCCGCACCACCCGCAACGCGCCCCACCGTGGCCCGCTGGTACTTCGGCTGGAACATCGTGGCCGCGTCGGCCACGCTCACGCTGCTGTCGGTGGGCATGCGGCTGGGCGTGGGGCCGTTCTTTCTGCCCATCGCGCACGACCTGGGCTTCAGCCGCAGCCTGCTGGCGTCCATCGTCGCCGTCGGCATGATCTGCTACGGCCTGGCCATGCCCGTGGCCGGCCACCTGATCGCCCGCTACGGCACGCGCGCCGTGCTGCTGCTGGCGGTGGTCATCGTTGACGTGGCCACGGCGTGGACCATCCTGGCGCACAGCACCACCGCCTTCCTGCTCGCTTTCGGCGTGCTGCTGTCGGTCGGGCTGGCGTTTGCCAGCCCGGTGGCGTTCACGCCCATCATCAGCCACTGGTTTACGCGCCAGCGTGGCATGGCACTGTTCTTCCTGTCCACCGGCTCGATGGCCGGCATGGCCATCATGACGCCCGTGCTCAGCGCCGCCATCGAAGCCTTCGGCTGGCGCGCCAGCCTGGCCGGCTTTGCGGTGGTGCTCACGCTGCTGGCCGTGCCGGTGGCGCTGTTCGTCATGCGCGATGAGGCACCCGCCGGCACCGATCTGCTGCCTGCTGGCGCCACCAATGCCGCAGCGCCGGCTGCCGCCGCGCCACCCGCGCTGACCCTGGCCCAGGCGCTGCGCAGTGCGCCGTTCTGGAAGATCTGTGCCGGCCTGTTTGCCTGCGGCTTCAGCATGAACCTGCTGGGCACCCACGGCGTGCCCATGCTGATGGACCACGGCTTCGATCCGCACCACAGCGCCATGGGCATCGGCACCATCGGCTTCGTCGCCATCTTCGGCACGCTGGTGCTCGGGCGCATGTCTGACCGCCTGCCGCGCCGCGCCATGCTGGCCACCATCTACGGCGTGCGCGGGCTGGGCTTCTTCGCGCTGGTCGTCGTCGGCACGCATTGGGAGCTGTACATCGCCGCCAGCATCGGCGGGCTGGTGTGGGCGGGCAGCATCGCGCTGTCGTCCGCCATCCTGGCCGACGTGTACGGCGTGCGCCTGGTCGGTGTGCTCTACGGCCTGGCCTACGTCGGCCACCAGATCGGCGGCATGATCGCCGCGTGGCTGGGCGGATGGGGTTACGAGCACTTCGGCACCCACTGGGTGGCTTTCGGCTCGGCGGGCGTGCTGCTGCTGGCGGCGGCTGCCGTGTCGATGCAGTTGCCGGCGCGGCGCCCGGCGCTGGTGCCTGCCTGACGCGGTGAGGTGCTTTCACCGGGAGCGGGCTGGCCCACGATGGCGGCGCGCAGCGCTGGCGCGATGCACTGATCGACCTCAGCCCGCGTTCTCTCTCCTGTCAAATCATCAAAAACCATAGCTGCTCGCGCTTGCCGCATAAGCGCCAGAGGCCGAAAACGCTTGAAACCCTGATTTGCCATGCAAGCCTTGCTCGACGCCATCGCCACCATGCCGCTGCCGGGTGACGCCTGCCGCATCTTCCACGGCCGCGGCGGGCTGTACCCGGGCTGCGAGCAATGGACGCTGGATGCGTACCCGCCCGTCTTCGTGCTCACCAGCTTTGCGCCGGTTACCGACGAGCAGCTCGCCACCATCGGCGATGCGCTACTGGCGCGCTGGTCACGAATAGCGCCGCCGGGCCAGCAGGGCAGCCTCAACTGGGTCTTTCAGCTGCGCGGCGAAGCGCTGCGTGCGTCGGCGGACGTGGCGGGTGATGGGGGCGAGGGTGCTGCACCCGGCGTGCGCCCCGGCCCGCCAGGCAGCGCGCGGCTAATGGCCGGTGCCGTGCCTGATCCGCACATCGTGACCGAAGCTGGGGCGCGCTACCGCGTGCACGTGCTGCGCGGGCAGAACCACGGCCTGTTCCTCGACATGGCCGAAGGCCGCCGCTGGGTGCGTGAGTTCGCGGCCACGTTCCGTGCGCGCGCCGCCGGTACCGCAGGGGCGGCGCCTGCGTCGTTAGCGGCGATGCCAACGCTGGGTGCTGCTGATTTACAAGCCAAATTGGCCTCCAGCGCCCATCCATCAGGCGCGAGCAGCTATTCATCTGATAGTGATCAGGAAGCCAGCGCAGAGCTTGGTGCAGATGCGTCCGGCGCTCGCGTGCTCAACCTGTTCGCCTACACCTGCGCTTTCTCCGTCGCGGCGCTGCAGGGCGGGGCGGCGCAGGTCATCAACGTCGACATGGCGCGCGGCGCGCTCGCCACCGGGCAGCAGAACCACCAGCTCAACGGCCTGCGCCACGGCGCCACCTTCTGGCCGCACGACATCTTCAACACCTGGGGCAAGATCACCCGCGCCGGCCCGTACGACCTGGTCATCGTCGACCCGCCCAGCTACCAGAAGGGCAGCTTCGTCGCCACCAAGGACTACGCCCGCCTGCTGCGCCGCCTGCCCGACCTGCTCACAGGCGGCGGCCATGCCCTGCTGTGCCTGAACGCACCCGAACTGCCCATGGCCTTCCTAGAGACCCAAGTGCGCGAACATGCCCCCGCGCTGCGCTTCGTGGCGCGCGTGCCGAATCCGGCGGTGTTTGCGGATGTGGATGAGGGGAGGGGGTTGAAGGTGGGGGTGTATTGGGTTGGCCGCACCCTCGGATTGGATGGTGACTGTGAATACCTCAACGGCTCTCCCTCGTAGGCTCCGAGCGGTAGAGGTTTCCAAGAGCATCAGGTTGCAAACTTCCGATAAAGGTCTCAATAATGCTACAAAGTCAGGAGGGTGTAGTGTGAGTAGCGGTGCGCCTTGCTTTGATACCGAAAAAACCAGCAGATCAGGCGAGTCCGTGGCGGGGGCATGTAAGGCTCCCACGCTGGATCCACAACTGGTGCGCATCGAGTTTGATCTGGTCTGCACCAGCGAGCATAGGTTTCAGCCAATGGGTGGCGCGCCGGTGTCCGGTCGACATATTGACCTGGGTTTCAAGGGCAGTGTTTGGCACAACCGTTTGGACGTGGCTTTCCGCTCTCACCCGGCCCTAGCAAATTGCCGTCATCGATTCATTGGAGATCCGACACCCGTGTGGGTTGAGTCGCCACTGGATGCAACAGACGCGCAGGAGCCTCCCTTCTTCGAGGCCAACCCGTATCCCCCTAGACATGCGTTTCAAATAGCGCTGGTGCTCGCCGGACCCTTGGCCCGCGAGTCTGAACAGCTTTTGGAGCCGATAACGCGGGTGGTGGTGGACACAGGACTACATCCCGAAGCATGCAGGCACGGATTTTTCGGAGGCTATGCGCTGGCGACTTTGCCCAGGGTTCGTCCATGGAGCGCGGCACCAGCACAGCCATTCACCGTACTCGAAGGGCATTCGGTCGTTCTGACGCTGAATTTCGACACCATGATGCGGGTTGAGACCCGCGCCCAGCTTCGCGAGCACCTGCAAGGACGCACCCCCATTCCGCGGCTGCGTCGCATCGCTGAATCCGTGCTGGAGCGGGCAGCGGCCCTACAAGTACTACCCATGGCAGAAATCGAGCGGCTCCATCGAGCATGCGTGCTGGCCGCGACCATCGACACCGCCCCCATCCTCCGTCACAACCTTCATTACCACGACGTCTGGCGTCAATCTCCCGGACGTGGTGAATTGCAGCCTATCGGCGGCGTGATTGGCGCCATCAGCTACCTTCTCGACTCAACGGCCTGGACTGCTTTGCAACCGGTTCTTCGGTTGGGTCAGTGGTTGCGCGCGGGCGCGAAGATCAATCTGGGATTAGGCCGTTTTCGCGTTCGCGTTGAACCCGCTCCAAGAGGCGAATCAACGAACCTACCCAATTTACCCTCCAGCTAACAATATGCCCACCACCTATTACTTGCGCGTTGAGGGGGTCAACCTCTCGAATTTCGTTTTCGACACTGACCAGCTTTCAGTGATCCGGGGCGGTAGCCTGCTGCTCTTGCATGCCATCAAGAAGGTTGCTGAATCCAGATTGAAAGCGCTTGCCGATGCGGAACTCACCCAAATCTCCACAGGCGCCTCGGTCGGACTGTTCTCATTTGTTCTGGATGACCCAGCAAAAGCGCAGGAGGTGGCGCAAGAGGTGCGCTCATTGTTGGTCAAAGAAGACCTGCAGCACGCCACGTTTGTTGTGGATTGCGTTCCACTTCATCCTCCTGAGAGCTTTAATCAAATTAGCGAAAAACTGATCGCCCTGAACCGATGGCGCCAGATGCAATCTCCTTCGCTGGCCATTCCTGTCTCGGCGGATATGCCTGCAACCCAGCCCTGCGCTTGGGATGGTGTGCGCCCGGCAAACCCAAGCCCACGGAGCCCCAGACCGGTGCTGCTGGCCGACAGCACCTGGGCACGTAGAGAGTATGGGCGCAAGTCCAAACACACGTTCTATCAAGAGCAGGTAGAAGCGGAGCCAACAGCTAAAGCGCTGCGAGCCAATCGCTGCTGGCCTCAGTCTTTCGCTCAAGATTTCAACAGCTTGTCGCAAAACCCTGCTCAGGGCAACCTCGACGGCAAGCTGGCGGTGTTCTATGCCGACGGCAACAGTTTTGGCAGTCACCAACGCAAAGCCGAGACCCCCGAACAGCTTCAGCAATGGGATACGACCATCAAGCAATTTCGACGTGTCATGCTGGCGAATCTGCTCAATGCCATTCAAGACGATCCCGAATGGCTGATGGACGATGGCACACCACGGTTCGAAACCCTGCTTTGGGGTGGCGACGAACTCATGTTCGTCGCACCTGCTTGGAAAGGGATTGAATTGACCCGCCGCTTCCTTGACCTAACAGGCAACTGGCGCTATCCCACTCAGGCGACATCTTTTCTGACACACGCCATCGGGCTCGTGTTCTGTCACCACAACGCGCCTATCCATCCCATCCGGGACCTCGTTCAACGATTGGCCGATGCTGGTAAGAAGCGCACGCGGGCTGAGAGTACGGTGACTTATGCCGTGCTGGAGTCGTTTGACCATATCGGCACGGATCTGGCTACCTACATGCGAAGAATTTTCGCAGGGCGGTTGTCTGACAAGGACCGGGTTTTTTTGGGGGGGGAGTTTGAGACCTTGTGCAACCATCTTCCCGCTATTCGCGCGTCACTGGGTCGAGGCAGGGTTTACGATTTTTTACATGACAGCTTGCAGCCGCAAGTGTCTGCTGCGCCGGGAGAGGATCCAGTTTTCGAGCGTCTGTGTCATGACCTGAATGGCACGGCGCTGGCGTCTGTTGAGGCCGTTCACGACCTCCCATCATCTCCCCTGGCCGCCTGGGCACATGTGGCTGAGTTGTGGGACTACGTGCCCGAGCCCCAAGCCCAGTAAGGAGCGCCCGTATGAGCAAGGTATACAAATTTGCGATCTCCCTGCGGCTGCGCGCTCCTTTCCTGACAGCTGCTTCCGAGCCAGGGCGCTTGGGACTCGATAGTCCCTTGCTCCGAGACCATCGCACGCGGGTTTGTTTTCCCGATAGTCTGATTCGCGGCAAGCTTCGTCAATCATGCACCGATTGGCCCCACCAGTTTTGCACGCTACGCCCCTTGCTTGGCCGCTCGGACGATGTTCCCCGGGCGCTTCTGGTCAGCGATTTCGTGGTTACAGAGCCTGTGCCCAATTCGCCGCGTGGCGCCATCACCCGCGCAGCGCACGAACCCGACGGGAGTGGTGCGATCAAGGCTGGTGCCATGCAGGTCCTGGAGCAGCCTTGGTTACCGGGAACCGTGGTCAAGTTTGAGGGTGCCGCCCATGCCATCCTGAAAGATGACGATGTGGCCAAGCAGTTAGAGCGCGAGTTGTGTCAGGCCCTGCTCCTGGTGGGCTCGTTTGGCGCTGAGGCCAGCGTTGGCTGGGGGGCATCAGCAGCAGGGAGCAAGGCAGAGCCATGCCCCGTTGAAGTAAACATGTCACGGCTCATCGCCAAGCCCATTGGGCTGCCACCTGAAAAGGCGCTGGCAGTAACGCTGGTACTGGATCGTCCCTTCCTGGTCACACGCCCCGGTCCAACGCCCAACCGCTTCGATAGCCTGGGCTTCCTGCCTGGCAACGTAATCAAAGGGGCACTTGCGACCACGTGGGCGCAATGGTTTGGCCAGCCACCAGGCGATTGGTTCAGCCAGATGCGCATCACTTCCGCACTGCCTGGCAACGACGGCATTCGCCCGCGCGCGATTCCGCATTCCTTGGTGGCATCGAAGCAGGTGGCGTACGACGTGGCCTTGGTGGACGGCGCCTGTCTCATCCATGGTGAAGCCCCCGAGTTTTCGATCGATTGGAAAATATCTCCCGAGCCACCGTCCCTTGCTGAGCGGCAGGGCGTTGCGCGGTCGCTTGATGAGTACTTTCACTGGTCCCGCCCAGGACAAACCCTCCGTGTCCGTACCGCCATTGAGCAAGACACGCGCACAGCAAAAGACGAGCATCTGTTTGCTTACCAAATGGCACTGCACGAGAGCAAACGGCCCGATTCACCGCCGGCTGATGAGGACAAACCGGACAGCAGGCAGCCTTCTGAAGACTGGCAAGCACTGCACTTCCACACAACGATCCAGCTCCCTTCGGATTTGCCGCCAGATATCAAGCGCAACCTTGAGTCGTTGCTGGGCACCGGCATCCTGCATGTGGGCAAGACGCGGGCAATTGCCCAGGTGCATGACATTCAGCCCTTGAAGTGGCCCGATATGCCATGGCAGCCGGGGCGGGATGTGGTGCTGGTGCTCCAGTCCGATGCGTTGCTGGACTCACCCGGTGACGAGCCGCCTGCCGACCGGCAAGCGCTGTTGGCGGCACATGCCCGCTTCTTTTCGGATCTGTCCGGTGGGTGTCTGAAACTGGTACGCCAATTTGTTCGACAGCGCCTGGTCGTGGGTGGGCGTCTTCATCGCCGGTACGGCAGCCAAGCCCGCAATCAAATCGGGACTTATCAGGCCTGGACGCTGACCGAAGCCGGTTCGGTGTTTGTGCTTCGTGCCGTCGAGGAACGGCAGGAACAAAAAGTTCGTGACGTGTTGTCTCGCTGGATGGCGCACGGTTTGGGCACTCCCTCCTTCTTTCCCAATGAATTGCGCAACTGGGAATTCAATCCCTATGTGTCCGAGAACGGATTTGGGGAGGTTCGCATCAACGACCCCGAGCACCGGTCCTGGCGGCCACCTGAAGAAAGCACCATCGTTTGCAGCATTGAAGCGGAGAAGACTCCATGACGCACTACCAGTACCGCTGGCGTTTGCTTGCAACGCTGACCACGACTTCGTCGATGCATGTCGGTGACGGCGGAACGCGGACCGTTCCGCTGGCGGACAAAAAGGTGCGGGTCAGCACCATCCATGTCGACCATCGTGGCAAGCCCTGGATTCCAGGCTCTTCCATCAAGGGCGTGTTGTTGGCGCTGGCACGCAAGCGGGGCATGGAGGCCGGTCTTTTGAAAGCTCTGTTTGGAAGCAGCGCGGCCGAAGCCGGCAGCGCGGGCCTGGCCCGCTGGATGGGCGCGACCTGGACACAACCGCCGACGTTTTCTGACGGCTGCGCGCCCGCCTGGTATGACGCTGGGCGTGGCACCGCCATCGATTTCGGAAACCGTATCGACCGGGACAAAGGCACGACACTTGACCGCCACCTGTTCCATTTGGACTACGTGCCGCCGGGAACCCGCTTTGAATGGGAGGTCGTTGTCGAGCACCATGATCTCGCGCAAGGCAAGGAACTGGTCAGATGGGCCCGCGCGCTCATGGCATCGTTCGACGGTGCCTTCGCATCCCCTGGCCTGGGTGCCGATGCAAAACTGGGCTGGGGGCGCTGCTGCCTCAGTGGCCTGGAGGTGCATCACTTCGGGCCGGAAGAAATGGCCGCATGGATACAGGGCATTGGCGCGCAAACCTGGCAGCAGGCCGCAACTTGTTGCACGCAAAACCCGGACCTTGTCGCCAGTCCTTGGTCTGTGGACAAGAGCGCGAGCTCCACCGAGCTGACGCTGAATGTTCGGATTGCGATGCAGGAGTTGTATCTCTCCAACGACCCCAGCCATGTGACCACACAGCGCCAAGATGGCGTGGCGCAAGCCCATGTGGCTCGCCGTGACGGAAAAGGCAAGCCGGTTCTCAGCGAACGCAGCCTGCACCACCGCCTGCGGGCACAGGCTGAGCGGATCCTCCGAACCCTGCACGTTCCCTGCTGCGCAGCGGGCGGTGTGGAACCCTGTGGCCCCGTCGTTCGGCTCGATCCCGAGGGCATGCCCTTGCACCGACGAAACGAGAGTGATCAGCCGGTTTGCCTGGCCTGCCAGATGTTCGGGGCGGTTGGGTGGCAGGGCCGAGTTGGCTTGTCAGGCTGGCACGCGGCTGATCCGGGCTCAGCGCACGAACAGGACTTCATCGCCCGTGACCGCCTCACGGGAGGGGTCTATCGCAAGTACAACGCCATCGGATGCTGGAAGCCGGTCTTTGAAGGCCGCCTGCATTGGCCGCGTAACTGGAGTGATGCCGCGCAAGGGCTGTGGCTGCTCACCCTGCGCGACCTGGCAGAAGGTGATGTGGACCTAGGTTGGGGCACACGCAAGGGCTATGGAGAGTGCCGAGCCACCGCCAGGAATGAGGAAGGGAATGCAGAGCCCCTGGTCAACGCCGCTTTGGCAGCGCTGAGCGCGTTGGCCGATCCTTCCGGCAACGTGCTCCTGCAAGCCTTGCGCGCCCTTCGTCCGGAAGCCTCCGCTGACGTCGCGCCTCCACCAGCGCCGCCCAATCCTCTGCCTCAAGATACCAGCTCGCCTGGCCCGGTTGGTGGAAATCCGGTGGGGCCGCAAGCCTTCCATCCTCCACACCATTTTTTGCCAATTGAAAGGGCCGCCACGACGCTGACGGTTGACGACTTTCAAACACCTGAAAAATGGAACGGTGCCGATGGCCCGGCCAAAGATCACAGCCACGGCGCATACGGCGCAGGCCTGTTCAGCGGCACCCTGCGCTGCAGCGTGTGGATTGAGCAGCCGACCTTTGTCGGAGGGAGGCGAACACCCGCAGCATGTGCTCCTGGAAAAAAGGCAGCCGCAACGCAGAGTCACTATCAGGTTCCCCAGCCACCCTCTGAAGAAGGGAGTAACTCAAACGCAAACGCTGGTGCAACCCTGGCCATTCCTGCCACCACGCTCAAAGGGCTGATCGGCAGTCTGGCAGAAGCTTGCAGTGGGTCTGCGCTGCGTGTGTTGGATACCGAGCGGATCATGAGCTATCGCAAGGGCATGACGCAGGCTTTGTCGGCCCTTGGCCGAGTTTCGATAATGCGCGGCAAGAAGACGGGGGAAACCCGTTTTGTTCTGGAGCCGCTGTGCCTTCCCGTCACCCCTTATCAAAACGAACAGATCCGTATGCCCCAGAATCCCGGATTCGCGACGGTTTTTGGGGCTGACAATGTGGCGCGGTTTGCCAAAGCTTATGTTGGCCAGTTGTGCGCTGACCCTGAAGGTCTGGCAAAGGACAAAGCAGGCGTTATTGTTCCTACACTGCGCTCGAACCTGCCTGGGCCGGTGCCTTCCCCGCAAACCGACTGGCGCTACGTCCAACTGAACGAGCGGCCTCCCCACTTGACTGCTGCCGGCGGACAGTTTCTCGGCTGGCGCCTGGACCTAAAAGCGCCTATTCTGGATCATGCGGCCTGGCGCGAATTGGCGCCTAACGTGCGAGTAACTTACACCTGCGGAGTGATCCGCGCGTTGGATCTGGTGGGGCGCATCCCCTACGATGACGTGCCGAATAATAAAAAACACGAAATTTTTGTTCCCGTGCCTTTGGCTAATACGCCTGGGCCGATACCAGAGAAGCTGCACATTCCACCGCATGTGGTGGAGCGCTACCATGCCTTGGCAAAAGAACGCTTCGAAGCCACTGACGGTCAATATCCTCTCCTGCCTCTGGGTGCACGGACAAGCTACCCGAAGGATCCCTGGCGTCTGCGCAGCGGGGATTTGATCTATTTCGATGTTGATCAAAAAGGCACAGAGGTAACTGAACTCTCCCACTCCATGATCTGGCGTGCACGGGTAGAGAACCCAGACCACAGCGCCGCCACGGTCGCCGACTTTCTGACTGGCCCACCTTCAGCACGGCGCGCGGATCGTGTGGAGCTGCTACCTTTCCATCCGAGCCGAAAAACGGTAACGCCCGTTGAAATGCTCTTGGGTTTTGTCCAGGATGGAACAGATGCGGCTGGCCGTCAGGCTCCGGCTTTTGCCGGCAAGCTGCGCTTCAGCACAGCCCTTCCCATTAATGGGGCGTCAGACGATGAACGCCCGCTGAGGGGCGGGGTGCCCGTGACGTTAAAAATCCTGGCCTCGCCCAAATACGGCAGCGGCTATCTGCGTCCTCGGAACACCCGCAGTGGTGGTTATATAGCTAAAAGAGATGCAAACCCTGAAACGCATGAGCTTGCCGGGCGACTCAAGATGGCGGTGCATCATCGCCCACCCAAGGGCAATCAACCGCCTTGGGCTTCGGCTGCACCGAACGACCATGTGGAACAAAAGGTCATCGTTCACCCTTTGACCCAGGGGCGTTTTCACTGGCATGTGCGCTTTGATAACCTGAGCAAAGACGAATTGGCACTGCTGTGCTTCTGCCTACGGCCAGACGATGCCTTCCGTCACCGGCTGGGTTTGGGTCAGCCACTGGGGCTGGGGCAGGTGCGGATCGAGGTGGATGCCGTTGAACTGGTCGACAGGGTAAAGCGCTATGGCGCAGACCCGCTGAATGCCCCGCGAAGCCACACCAACCTCGAAAATGCGCAGGGTGAAAAATATGATGCTGCGGCCTCTGACTGGCAGCGCGCCTGGGCTGCGGCATATGCTGGCAACAACCGTTTCACGAAAACCAAGCGTGCCCTGCGCCTGCTGGGCGATCCCGCGCGAGTGGTGGCACCCACCCATTACCCGGCGATTGTCGGCCAAGACGCACCGCCGGAGACCGACGGTTTCGAGTGGTTTGTCGCCAACAACGATCCTCTCCAAAATAATGGCCAGCAGTTCCTGACCCCACTGGATGCCGCAAAGGATGGCTGCATGCCCACTCTGCAAAAGCTATTCACGCAGCAAAAGCCACATAAGCAAAGAAAGTAAAGCAGCCCGGTACACGACTATTGCGCAACCCAACCATGCCCAGAGCCAGGGTACCTAAAGAAATCCAATGAATTGCAAAAAGTTTTCTTGAGAGGTTTTCAATCATCACGACAGCGCGGGCCATCAGAAAATCCCCTCACATTCCCTCGTCATTGCAGCGAAATCCGCCATCCATGGGGCGTCATCTTGACACGGCCTTTACCCGTGTGGATTGCGGCCTTCGCCGCAATGACGGGAGGAGGTGAAGATATGACATAGGTTGTCCTGAATTACGAAACTCTCAATAACCACCCGCGATACCCCACACGAACATGCCCGCCTCTATACTGCAGCGTGCTTTGGCCCACAGTCACCTGATGGCTGCCTGGGAGCGTGTCCAGGACAACCGGGGTGGCCCTGGGGTTGACGGCGTGCGTATCGAGGACTTTGCGCCGGATGCCCCCACTCGCCTACGTGATCTGGCCCGCCAGATTCTGGGTGGTCGCTATCAACCAACACCGCTTCGCGTTCTGCGCATTCCCAAGCCTCCCGCCGAGCACGAACCCGACCACGCCCCAACGCGCTGGCGCACGCTGGCCATCCCATGCGTGGCCGACCGCGTGTTGCAAACGGCTGTCGCCATGATCCTTCAACCCCGGTTGGAGCGCGAATTCGAGGACAACAGCTTTGCTTACCGGCGCGGCAGGGGCGTGCAGCAGGCCGTGGCCCGCGTGACACGCTATCGTGATGAAGGCTTCATGTGGGTGGTGGATGCCGACATCGAGGATTTCTTTGGCACCATCCCGCATGATCGGTTGATTCAGCGGCTGGGGACACTGGTGCCCAATCCGCCGCTTTTGAAGCTGGTGCAAGACTGGTTGCGCGCACCGCTGCAACCCGATGATGGCCCTGCGGTCGTGCCCCAAGAAGGGATTCCACAAGGCTCGCCCCTGTCACCCTTGCTGGCCAACCTTTACCTGGACACGCTTGACGAGGCCGCGCTGTCGGCCAATCTGCGCCTGGTCCGGTTCGCCGATGACTTCGTGGTGTTGTGCCGAACGCGCGAAAAGGCCCAGGAGGCTCTTGAACTCACGGCTGACGTCCTGCTGGCCTTGGAGCTGCGCCTGAACAGTCAGAAGACCCGCATTGTTGATTTTCATCAGGGCTTTCGTTTCCTTGGGGTGGATTTCGTTCGCACCCTGGCGGTACCAGCATCGCCCCGCCGAGAAACCCTGGGCGCGCCATCGCCAATACCCCAGCCGCTGCCACCAAAGCCCAATACCGACACCACGTTGGCGCCTGCGGTTGAAGTGCCGTCGGGCGAGTCGGGCGACGAAGAGGACGCACTTCCCGAGCGCCGGGCCATTGATCCGAAAATCTTGCGCAGCGTGCCACTCATGCGCACGCTCTATGTACTGACCCAGGGTGCGCGCATCGATCTGCATGGCGGCTTCTTGCGTGTCCATCATCGTGACGACACGCTCGACGAGGTGCCGCTTGCCAGACTGGACCTGGTGTGCCTGTTCGGCGATGCTGGCATGACACCCGCCGCGATGCACGAATGCCTGCAGCATCGGGTGCGCGTGGCCTTGCTGGGTCGCCACGGTCGCCTGCGTGGACTCCTTGCCGTGCCCGGTGAGCTGCATGGACCGGCTGAACGGCTGCGCCTGCAAGCGCTGGTCAGTGCGGATGTGACGCGCTGCCTTGAGCTGGCACAGCCCATGATCCGGGCGAAAATCGGTAACAGCCGCTTGCTGTTGCGCCGCCTGGCCCGCAGCCGGCGTGATGACCCCGCGTTGTGCGAGGCATTGCATCGGCGTCAGATCGAAATGCGCGATTTGGCCTGGCAGATCCCAGGCGCCAGCACGCCAGACCAGTTGCGAGGCCTGGAGGGAGCAGCCGCCAAGGCCCATTTCGCGGCGCTGCGTGCCGTCATCGGCCCGCAATGGGGCTTCGAGGCGCGGCAGGCCCGCCCGGCACCTGATCCTTTCAACGCCATGCTCTCCTTTGGTTACCACCTGCTGCACGCCAATGTGGAGGCCTTTCTTGCGCTGCATGGCCTGGCCACGGGGCTGGGTTTCTTGCATGCCGACAAACCCGGCCATGCTACTCTGGCGTCGGATCTGATGGAGGAATTTCGATCGCCCTGCGTGGATGCCTGCGTGATGGACCTGATCAGCCGAGGCCATATCACGCCCGACGATTTCAGGCTTCCCGCTGGATCCGGCGATGCCTGCCGCATGAAAACTGGGGCCTCGCGCCGATTCATTCATGCCTGGGAGACACGCATGCGCGCGCCATTCCGCCCGTACGGCGGCGCGACCGACGAATGGGTGGATCTGCGTCACATGATCAACCGCCAGGTGCATCATTTGCTGCGGGCCCTGCGCAATCCTGATGAAGAATACGAGCCTTTTGTTGCACGGTGATGCCGGTCAATTGGCACGCACGGGCGCTTGCGCGAGCCGCTATCGCTGTGCACAATCATGATGCACATGAACCCTCGAAGAACGTTTTTTCGCTCGACCGATTTTTCATCGGAATGCGTTGTTTGGTGCGGGGCTCATGGGCAAGGGACGCGCTGAATCAGGGATTCAGTGTGGATTCAAACTACCAGTCTTTGTAATTAGTAATCCAAGCCTGAGACGCGCTGAATCAGGGATTCAGTGTGGATTCAAACATATCACTCACTTTTAGGTACTTATGTCCATTGACGCGCTGAATCAGGGATTCAGTGTGGATTCAAACCGTGGCAGCCTCGAAAAGGTCTTCGGTGGTTTGACGCGCTGAATCAGGGATTCAGTGTGGATTCAAACTTGTCGATGTGGCATGGCGGGCGCGCGCATTGACGCGCTGAATCAGGGATTCAGTGTGGATTCAAACAACGATGCCTTCAACCGAGGGAACTTGAATCTTAGACGCGCTGAATCAGGGATTCAGTGTGGATTCAAACTTCAGCGCCAGCAACGTGCTGTTCGAGAAAGGGACGCGCTGAATCAGGGATTCAGTGTGGATTCAAACGCTCCAGAGGCGCACAACGCAGCACCCAGGACGTGACGCGCTGAATCAGGGATTCAGTGTGGATTCAAACCTGTCGGTGGGACAAAGGGCTTATCGAGGAACGACGCGCTGAATCAGGGATTCAGTGTGGATTCAAACTGCCGCGTTGCGAATGTGTGTCATCGACTGGGACGCGCTGAATCAGGGATTCAGTGTGGATTCAAAAAAGAAAGCCGCGTTCAACTACTTCTTGGAGCGACGCGCTGAATCAGGGATTCAGTGTGGATTCAAACCTCGACAAGTTGGTGCGCGCGCACATGCGCGAGACGCGCTGAATCAGAGATTCAGTGTGGATTCAAACCAGGCCCGGCATATTTCATTATGTCCAGATAGGACGCGCTGAATCAGGGATTCAGTGTGGATTCAAACCGGATGTGTGATATTTGCTGATGATGCTAGTGAGACGCGCTGAATCAGGGATTCAGTGTGGATTCAAACCGCGCAGCAGCGCAATACGCAACTCACGCTCCTGACGCGCTGAATCAGGGATTCAGTGTGGATTCAAACCCACCAGCTCGGGCGTTTGCGTGATCATGTATTCACGGGACGCGCTGAATCAGGGATTCAGTGTGGATTCAAACGTGGTCAGCGCTTGCTGGGGGCAACCAATCAAGACGCGCTGAATCAGGGATTCAGTGTGGATTCAAACAGAAACCTCTTGCACCCAGTGCTTATCGGTGTGACGCGCTGAATCAGGGATGCAGTGTGGATTCAAACCCAGTGATCCCTATTTTTATTTTCAATATAAAGACGCACTGAATCAATAATTCAGCGTGGATTTAAAGCGAGCAGGAGGGGTTTGGCGTGGAAAATACAATGAAGTGATGAGTCATGAATTGATCATCAATTGAAATCAAAGAAATTTTCTTGATTTCGATAATTAAGATATGCGGATCAACTTTGGCAGATATTAAAATGTCATTACTGCAAGCCACCAGAAAATTGGACAGTCAATGTGGGCTTGTCGGCTCCACCCCACAGAGAGCGGGAGCGGTGCGTGGGTCGCAACGTAGCTCGGCTGCTCGCGTTGGATGCGCGGCTGAGTCGGTACAGGCTCTGAGGCGTTAAACGTGGCCCGGCTTTGGCTGGTGGCGTATGACGTGACCGATCCGCGGCGCCTTCGGAGGGTGGCGCGTGTGCTGGAGGCGTTTGGCACCCGTGTTCAAGACAGCGTGTTCGAGTGCTGGCTCGACCGGGGATCCCGGGCGCGTTTGCGTCGTTTGCTGTTGGGCCTGATTGATCCAGCGCGTGATGGGGTCCGCCTGTACCCGGTATGTGGCGCTTGCCTGCCTCGTCTTCGTTGGCAGGGGCGGGGTGAGGACGGCGGCGGACGCAACCATTGGGTGTGTTGAGATGAGGATGGACCCAGCCGCGCGCGAGGTGGTGATCGTGGCCTATGACGTAGCACACCCCGGACGCTTGCGCCGCATGGCCCGCTTGTGCGAGCAATTTGGTACCCGGGTGCAAAAGAGCGTTTTCGAGTGCTGGATCGATGGCTCGGCGCTGGAGTCCCTGCAGCGTCAGGCCGCCCGCATCGTGGACCCTCGGCAGGATCGGGTGCGCTACTACCGCTTGTGTGGCAACGATGCGGTGGATGCGCTGCAATGGGGACACGGGCTTGACGCGGATGCGCGTGCTTACCGGGTGGTTTGAGCACCCCGTATTGAACAGTGCCATGGTGTAACCTGCCTAGGTCGAAAGCTGGTTCAGGAGGAAGGCCATGGTCAATGGGGCGGTTTCGGCGGCAGCCAAGGAGGTGGACCGTTTCGAGTTGATGTTGATGCATGTGTTTCGCATCGAGGGCGCGGGTGAGACGGTAGATGAACGGATGGCTGCAGTGCGTGACACGCTGAAGCTGTCTGGCTGGCGCGAGTGCGAACCGGTCAAACGGCCCCAGCAGAGCGAGCTGGCTCAGCCCAGCGTGGAGCAGTTGCATCGCTACCAGGAAGCGATGTATTTCCATCCATTTGTGCAGCGTCTGCTGTATGGCGGGCAGGACTTGTATCTGTTCAAGCGCGAGAACGTGCAAGCGCTGACAGTGCGATATCGCGAATGGAATGGCGAGCTGTGGGAGGCGGGGCTGCTTGTGCGGGACTGTGAGCTGGCGGTTTGTGCGCCAGACGCGGTGGTACTGACGCTTTATCTGGCTTGGCCTGACGAGGCCAAGCGCCCCACGGTGAAACAAGTACAGCGGCTTCTGGATACGCTTCGCCGGGCGTACCCGCCTTATTTCACTCCGGACGGATCGGAGCCGCTAACGAAGTTCAGTCCGGGGCATTGTCTTCACCAGGTGAGCTTGAATTGGACTTCGGCTGTAGACCCCATGGACGAGCATCATGCCCGCAATGAGCCGACGGCCGGTACCACGAACTTTGAAAGCTGCCAGGACTTCTGGCTGGGGTGGCCGGATGCCGACGACGCGGGTGAATCGTTTCCCCTGGCGGCGCATCTGCGGGAGTTGTTGAAGCCGTTGCGCTGTGAACCCATGCACATAGGTGACCAGGCCGATAGCCTTCGCCTGGTTCAGTTGGGCGATGACCGGGCTTTCACGCTGGCCTATGTGGCCATCAATGAAGTGCGGGATTTTGTGACCCGGTCTCGCGGAGACTTTATTCGGCTGGGCTGCCTGGATGACCCAGGGGCAAACCTGCTTCCCTACGCGGCAGACTTTTTGCGCGATTTCGAGGCGAACCACTGCTATGACTGCTTCTGGTACGCGGGCAAGGAGTTGGACAGTGGCTATTACCCGTCTCGAATTGTTCAGACGCCTTATTCGATGTTGTACCTTGGGGACAATCGGGATGAGGATTTCTTTGTCGATGAGCGCGCGGGCGCTTTGGCGCACTTTCGCGGGGCTTACCGGCGCATGTGTCTGGTGGCGGTGGCGCAAAGGGCTTTGTTGCTCAACACCGCCTGGCACCTTGCACAACTCGATACCGAACGGGAGAAGCCAGACCATCTGGCGCGTCTGCAACGCTTTTACGGCGATTTTTTGCGCTTTACACAGCGGGCTTGGTTCTTCGAGGTTTCGCCTCAGATGCAGGGGCAGGAGCTCTTCCTGCGGCAACAAACCCACCTGAAAACCAGAGAGCTCTATGAGGAAGTGCGCCAGGAGTGGAAAGACGTCCTCGAGGTGGCTCAATTGGAACAGACTGCCCGGTTTAACCGGCAGGCTTCGGTGCTGACGCAGGTGGCGGCAATCTTGGGTTTTGGGAGCTTGATCGTGGGGGTACTGGGCGCCAATTTTCTTGAGATACAGGGCAACAAATCGCAGGTGGTGTTTGGCGTGCCGCTCAAGGTGGAGCTGATGTGGAGAGGAGTGGAGTTGGGCGGGCTGATGATCTCGCTGGTGTTGCTATTGGGCTTTGGATGTTTGGCTTATTGGGGCTGGCGGCGCATTAAGAAGGGGCTGGAAAGCGCCACAACACATTCGGTGACAGGGTTGGCGAGGGGGCGAGTATGACTTTGCCCCCTGATTCGGTCGGACCGGCTTGCCTGATGGTTTTCGATGTGGAATCAATCGGGCTGCATGGGGAGGGCTTCAGTGTGGCTTGGCAGGTCATGGAGTGGAGCGGTTCTGCCTGGATGGTTTTGGACGAGCAGTGGTGGCGCTGTGATCCGGCTCTCGCGCAGGGTCTGGATTCGGATCGGGCCTGGGTTGCGGAGCAGGTTTTGCCGATGCTGGATCAACAGCTTGCGGGTGCGCCCAGTGTTGCTGGGGAGTGCGCCAGTCCGGCGGCCTTGCGTCGTTGTTTCTGGCAGTCCTGGTTGTCGTGGCGGGCGCGGGGAGCTTGGCTGGTAGGCCAGTGCGTGTGGCCGGTGGAGACGAACTTTCTTTCCGCCTGCGTGCGCGATCTTGGCGAGTCCGAGCATTTCTCGGGGCCGTATCCGCTGCTGGACATAGCGGCTTGGCAAGTGTTGAAGGGACAGGATCCCCGCCGGCCAACGCCGCGTTTGGTGGATGAGCAGCCGCGGCATCACCCGATGGCTGATGTGCGCTGTGCCGCACGCATCGCACGCGAGTGCATGACGGAAGAAGTCTTTGCGCGATGAACTGGCACACGACAGAAGTGCCCTGCAGCTTTGCTGTTGAGGTTTTCAATCATCACGACAGCGCGGCCATGGGAAAGAAATTCCCCTCTCGCTTTGGGAGAGCTGGAGTGAGGGCAAGCGGCTTGTCCTGAATTACGAAACTCTCAACAGTCTCTCCACCGCCTTCCTCAAAGTCTCATCCTTCTTCGCAAAGCAGAATCTGATCACTTTCTGGTCGAACCCATCCCCATAGAACGCCGACAGCGGGATGGCGGCGACGCCGATTTCGCGGGTGAGCCATTGGCAGAAGTCGGCTTCGGGCAGGTCGCGCTCGGGCACGGCGAGTTGGTCGATGGCGACGCACTGGAAGTAGGTGCCTTCGCAGGGCAGCAGGCGGAATTTCGTCTTGGCCAGTCCTTCGCGGAACAGGTCGCGCTTGGCCTGGTAGAAGGCGGGCAAATTCAGATAAGGCGCCGCGTCTTGCATGTAGCTGGCCAGGCCGTGCTGCATGGGGGTGTTGACGGTGAACACGTTGAACTGGTGCACCTTGCGGAATTCGGCGGTGAGCGCTGCGGGGGCGGCGACGTAGCCGACCTTCCAGCCCGTGACGTGGTACGTCTTGCCGAAGCTGCTGACGATGAAGCTGCGCGCGGCGAGGCCGGGGTAGCGCGCCACGCTTTCGTGTTGCAGCGGGGCGTAGACCATGTGCTCGTACACCTCGTCGCTGATCACCAGCACGTTGGTGGGGGCGAGCAGTTCATCCAGCCGGCGCATGTCGGCGGGCGACCAGACGGTGCCGCTGGGGTTGTGCGGGGTGTTGATGATGATGGCGCGGGTCTTGGGGCTTAAGGCGGCGGCGATCTTGTCGAAATCGGGGCGGAAGGTGCCGGGGGTGAGGGGCACGCGCACCACGGTGGCGCCGGTCAGCTCGATATTGGGGACGTAGCTGTCGTAGCAGGGCTCGAGCACGATGACTTCGTCGCCGGGGCCGACGCAGCACAGGATAGCCGTCAAGATGGCTTGCGTGGCGCCAGCGGTGACGGTGATTTCAGCTGCAGCGTCGTAGTGTCGGGCGTAGAGTGCTTCTATTTTTGCAGCAATGGCCTCGCGCAGCGGGGCGATGCCGGTCATGGGCGGGTACTGGTTGTGGCCCTGCTGCATGGCGGTGGTGACGCCGTCGACGAGCTTGGGGTCGCAGTCGAAGTCGGGGAAGCCCTGGCCCAGGTTGACGGCCTTGTGCTGCACGGCCAGCGCGGACATGACGGTGAAGATGGTGGTGCCGACGTTGGGCAGGCGCGAGGGGAAGGTGGGGGTGGTCGCGGTCATGGGGTGAGGTTCAATTTTGATAGTGGGTGGCGCGTGTCAAACAAGGGTTTCAAGAGAAAAATATCTGAAAACGTTTATTGACGAGCGCGAGCAGCTATTGTTTTTGATGTGTCCCAGGTTGTGGGAGCGGGCTTGCCCGCGATGGGGCGCAGTGAGCGGGTGATGCGCTGTCATCGCGGGCAAGCCCGCTCCCACAGGGTGAACGGCTGCGCGCATCGCTAACTACTCACAGCTCATAGTCCGCCACGTGGCCGGTCATGGCTTTCAGGATCAGGTCCTTGTCGAGCCGGTCGGACAGCAGGCTGGCGAAGTGGTAGACGAAGTCGCGCAGGTAGGCGCCGCGCTTGAGGGCGATGCGCGCCACGTTCTGGCCCAGCAGCTGGCCCAGCGGGCGGGTGACGAGGTCGGTGTCCTTGTCGCCGCTCACGGCCATCTCGGCCACGATGCCGATGCCCAGCCCCAGGCGCACGTAGGTCTTGATGACGTCGGAGTCGATGGCCTCCAGCACGACGCGCGGCGTGAGCTGGCGCTGCGCGAAGGCCGCATCGACCCGGGTCCGGCCGGTGTACGAAGGGTGGTAGGTGATGAGCGGCTCGGCGGCGATGTCTTCCAGCGTCAGGCGCTCCTTCTTCGTCAGCGGGTGCGCGGCGGGCAGCACCAGCACGTGCTGCCATTCGTAGCAGGGCAGGGTGACCAGTTCGGGGTAGTTGGCGAGCGATTCGGTGGCGATGCCGATTTCGGCCGTTTCCTCGATCACCATGCGCGCCACCTGGTCGGGCGAGCCCTGGTGCAGGCTGATGTTGACCTTGGGGTATTGCTCGCGCAGCCTGGCCACGGGCGGTGGCAGCACGTAGCGCGCCTGGGTGTGGGTGGTGGCGATCGACAGGGTGCCGGTGTCCTGCGCGCTGTACTGCTCGCCGATGCGCTTGAGGTTGCCGACCTCGCGCATGATGATCGCGATGCTCTCCAGCACGTGCTGGCCGGGCTCGGTGATGCGCTTGAGGCGTTTGCCGTGGCGGGTGAAGATGTCGATGCCGAGCTCTTCCTCCAGCTCGATGATGGCCTTGGAGACCCCGGGCTGCGAGGTGTGCAGGGCCTTGGCCGCTTCGGTCAGGTTCAGGCCCCGGCGCGCGGCTTCTTGCACGAAGCGGAATTGGTGCAGATTCATGGGGTTTGTTGAATATAGAACCCCGTCATTATGCAAAAAATAGTCTAAGAATCGCTGCCTTGCAGCATGGCGGCGGCCATGGCGTGCAGCACGCCGGGGTGTTCGGCAATGGCGGCTTGCAGCGTGAACGTGACGCCCGGGTGCTGCGTGCGCAGCGCCTCAATCAGGCGCGGCAGATCATCACGCGCGTGGCGGCCGGTGCCCAGGAACATGGGCCACACGGTGATGGCCGCCGCACCATCGCGCACCAACTGGGCGACCACGGCATCCAGCGCCGGCTCGGTGTATTCCAGATAGGCGCAGGCCACGGCGGCATCGGGCGCCAGCGCGCGGATGCGCGCGGCCACGGCCTCGATGGGCGCGCGCCACAGCGGATCACGCGAGCCGTGCGCGAACAGCACGATGGCGGGGCGGGCCGGGGCGGTCACTGTTTCAGCACCAGCCAGCCAAACAGCGCCAGCGACAGCAGCGAGTAGATGAATCCCGGTGCCGCGGCGGTGAGCCAGGGTTCCCAGTTGCGCAGGTTGCCGATGTGGCCGAACACGTTGTTCAGCAGGAAAAAGCTGATGCCCACCAGCACCCCGATGAACACGTAGCCCGCGATGTTGCCGGCGCGGAAATGCAGATAGGCGAAGGGCAGCGCCAGCACCATCATCACCAGGCAGCTCAAGGGGTAGAACACCTTGCGCCAGAAGGCGATTTCATAGCGCTGGGCGCTTTGGCCTGTGCCTTCCAGGTGGCTGATGTACTGGAACAGATCCAGCGTGTGCATCTTGTCGGGGCTGAGCAGGGCCGCCGCCACCATGTCCTGCGACAGGCCCGTGGGCCAGTGCCATTGCGCCAGTTGCTCGACTTCCACGCGCGGTGGCTCGGCCAGCGCGTGCTCGAAGCCGCGGCGCTCCACCTGCTGCAGCTCCCAGCCGCCGTCGGCGAACCGGCCCTGCGCGGCCTTGGTGGTGGACACCAGGCGCCCGCTGTCGTTGTCGAATTCGAAGATGCGCACCTGGTTCATGATGCCGTCCGACGTCATGGCGCCCACGTTCACGGCCTGGTTGCGCGATGTCTGCCGCTCCTTCATCCACGCGCCGGTGCGGCCCACCGTGATATCGCCCATGAAGCGCGCCTGCATGGCCTGTGCCGAGCGGTTGGCCGCGGGCGCCACGTAGTCGCCGAAGATGAAGGTGATGACCACGAACACCGCGCCCAGCCCCAGCAGCGTGCGCAGCGCGCGCAACGGCCCCAGCCCGCTGGTGCGCAAGATGGTGAATTCAGAGCTGGATGCCATTTGCGCCATGACGTAGATGGTGCCGATCAGCGCCGCGATGGGCAGCAGCTCGTACAGATGGTTGGGAATCTGCAGCGCCACGTAAAGCAGCGCATAGCCCAGGTTGTAGCCCCGGGCGGCGCCCCGCTTCAGGTCGCCCAGCTCGTCGACCATGTCGAAGAAGAAGAACAGCGCCAGAAACGCCAGCGCCACGGCGCCCACGCTGCGCAGCACCTGGCTGTAGATGAGGCGGCGGATGGTGATCATGCCGCGCTCCGCCGCCCCGCCAGCAGGCGGCGCGCATGCGGCCAGCCTCCGTGGCGCGCCAGCAGCCAGCCCAGGGCCAGCAGGAAGATGCCGCCGTGCAGCAGCAGCATGAACGGCACCATGCCCAGCTTGCCGGTGCCGATCCAGCTTTCGCCCACGCCAATCAGGTTGTAGTAGGCGGCAAAGGCGAACAGCGCGAACACCAGCCCCGCGCTGCGGCCCACGCGGGGGTTCACGCGCGTGGCGGCCAGCGCGATGAGCACGCAGTTCAGCGCCGCCAGCAACTGGCCCAGCCGCCAGGACAGCTCGGACAAGTGGGGGGGCGTGGGTTCGAGCAGCAGCGTGTGGGTGGGTTTGGCGCGCGGCGACACGTTGTGGGTGGGGACCGCCACCTTGGGGCTGACGCGGTGGCCGTACTCGGCGAACTCGCTCACGCGCATTTCCCCGGTGGCGATGTTGGTTTCCAGGCGGTAGCCGTGGTCCAGGATGAGCAGGCGCTCGCCATTGACCACTTCCAGCCGGCCGCTTTGCGCCGAGATCACGGTTTCCATGCCGCGCTCGGTGCTGGCGATGAAGATGTTGTTGCCGCTGGTGGCGCTGGTGGCGTCTTTCTCGATGAAGAACACGCGCTGGCCCCCCGCTGATTCGATGAAGCGCCCCGGCGCCACGCGCTCGATGTCGTCGCGGCCCTGGTAGCGGTCGCGCAGTTCGCGGATCTGCTGGTTTGACCACGGCCACACCAGAAAGGCCAGCACGCCAATGACCAGCAGCACCGGCCAGGCAAAGCGGTAAAGCGGCTTGATGAAGGCCGTCAGCCCCTGGCCGCTGGCGAACCACACCACCATCTCGCTGGCCGCGTACATGCGCGTCAGCGTGGCCGTGACGGCGACGAACAGGCTGAGCGTGAGGATGGTGGGCAGGTACCCCAGCACGGTGAAGCCCATGACCAGCATCACCTCGGACGGATTGACGCTGCCGCGCGACGCCTGGCTCAGCGTGCGGATCAGCATCATCGTCATGACGATGGTGACCAGCACCACCAGGGTCGCGCCAAAGCCGCGGCCCAGCTCTTTGCGCAGGGAGGAATCGAATAACATCGCGCGAGAAGGAAAAAGCGGATTATGGACTTTGAGCTGAAATCACTTCGCCTCTCGCAGGCCGCCGCCGGCAAGACGCCGGCCCTGATCGTGCTGGTGGCCGACGATTTCGAGGCCGGCGACGACGCGCTGTCGGCGCTCATCGAGCGTGCCCGTGGCAGCGAGGACTTCAAGACCGATGCCGGCGCGGTGCTGTCGAGCTATGGCGCCGCCCGCGTGGCGGCCGAGCGCGTGGTGCTGGCCGGCGTGGGCGATGGCGCCGCCGCCAGGGTGCGCAAGGCCGTGGGCGCCGCCGTGGGCGCGCTCAAGGGCAGCCCGGCCAAGGCGCTGACGCTGTGCTTCGCGCAGCCCGCCAGCGAGGCCGCGTTGCGCGCCGCCACGCTGGCCGTGGCCGATGCGTGCTACGTCTACACCACCACCAAGGGCAAGAAAAAGCCCAAGGATGGCAAGGCCGCCAAGGAGCCGCCGCGCATCACCCGCGCCGTCGTGGGCGTGCCCGATGCCGAGGCGCTGCGCGAGCCCTTCCGCCTGGCCGTGGCGATTGCCAATGGCGTGCGCGAGGCGCGTGAATGGGCCAACCGCCCGGCCAACCACGCCACGCCCACGATGCTGGGCGAAGCCGCGCGCGCGCTGTCCAGGCAGCCGCGCGTGAGCTGCGAGGTGTTGGGGCCGAAGGAGGTCGCCAAGCTCGGTATGGGATCGTTCCAGGCCGTGGCGCAGGGCTCGAAGGAAGAGCTGCGCTTCATCGTGCTGCGCTACGACGGCGCCGCCAAGTCCGAGGCGCCGGTGGTGCTGGTGGGCAAGGGCATCACGTTCGACACCGGCGGTGTGTCGCTGAAACCCGCGCCCGAGATGGACGAGATGAAGTTCGACATGAGCGGCGCCGCCAGCGTGCTGGGCGTGTTCCGCGCGCTGGGCGAGCTGAAGCCAGCGGTGAACGTGGTGGGCCTGATTCCCGCCTGCGAGAACATGCCCGACGGTGGCGCGCTGAAGCCCGGCGATGTGGTCACCAGCCTGAGCGGCCAGACCATCGAGGTACTGAACACCGACGCCGAGGGCCGGCTGGTGCTGTGCGACGCGCTGACCTATGCCGAGCGCTTCAAGCCGCGCGCCGTGATCGACATCGCCACGCTGACGGGCGCCTGCGTCATTGCGCTGGGCGGCGTGCGCAGCGGCCTGTTCGCCAGCAACGACACGCTGGCCGAGGGCCTGCTGGCCGCTGGCGACCATGCCGGCGACCCGTGCTGGCGCCTGCCGCTGGACGACGACTATGCCGAGGCGCTGAAGAGCAACTTCGCCGACGTGGCCAACGTGGGCGGCCGCCCGGCTGGTGCCGTGACGGCGGCGAAATTCCTGCAGCGCTTCGCATCCGAATACGCCTGGGCGCACCTGGACATCGCTGGCACCGCCTGGAGGAGTGGCAGTGCCAAGGGTGCCACCGGCCGGCCGGTGGGGCTGCTGGTGCATTACCTGCTGGGGCAGGCGGGCGAAACCGTGGCCGCCCCCAAGCCGCCGGCCAAGTCAGGCAAGGGCAAACCCGCCAAGGGCAAGCGCGGTTGACTTCCTGCAGGGCGGTGCCGAGTCATGCCGGTGTCCACGGAGCAGGCCGCGCGTGGTACGCATTGGCTTTCAAAATGACGAATGGCTCATCCGTCATTTGTCATTCGTCATGCGGCGCCAGCCGCGGTCATTCGTCATTGTTTTGAATGCAAAACGGCCGGGCTTGCGCCGTATCAGGGGGAATGCGTAGATGACCGAGGTGGCTTTCCACTTCAACGTGGCCGACAAGCTGGACCACGCCTGCCGCCTGCTGCGCAAGGCCCATGCGGCGGGCGGTCCGGTGGGCGTGGTGGGCCCGGCGGCCACGCTGGAGGCGCTGAACACGCGGCTGTGGAGCTTTTCGGCGCTTGACTTCATTCCCCATTGCATGGCCACGGCGCCGGCGCCGATGCTGGAGTCCACCCCCATCGTGCTGGCCGAAACCTGTGAGCGGTTGCCGCGCACCGGGGTTCTGGTGCATCTGGGCGAGCAGGTGCCGGCGGGATTCGAGCGCTTCGAGCGGCTCATCGAACTGGTTTCCACCGACGAGGCCGACCGCAACCATGCCCGCCAGCGCTGGCGCCATTACGCCGAGCGCGGCTATGAGATTCAGCGCCATGACTTGGCGATGAAGGAGTAGCTCCAGATCCGGCTCACGGAGTTGCCACGCCTTGCCGGAATGACGGTCATCGACGTTCTTGAAGCAGAAATGGAATAAGCCCATGCCCCACGACGACACGCCCGCGCCACAGCCGCCACGCTTCGTGCCGACGCTGACCGAAGTGGTGCCCACCGATGCCGATCCCGCGCCCGCCGCTGCCGCGCCCGCACCCGTGGTGGAGGGCGCGTCGCCGGTGGTGCCCGGCGCCGACGAGCTGCTGGCCCGGCTGGGGCCGGACCTGGACCGCCTGATCAGCGAGGCCATCGGGCGCGTGCTGCACGAGCAGATGCTGGGCCTCAACGGCCGGGTGCGCAAGGCCGTGGCCGAGGTCGTGCGCGAGGCCGTCGCCAAGTCACTGACGCAAGAGGCGCACGGCGCGCCGGGTGCCAGCGACAGCCCGTCATCAACGGGTTAGGCCGCGTGCCATCAAGGCCGTGCGGGTCTGCTGCCTGCGTGCCATTTGCATTGTTTCCGTGGGAGCGGGCTTGCCCGCGATAAGCCTTGACTCAGGGCAAGGCGCGGCCATCGCGGCCAAGGCTGCTTTCACAAGCAGTATCTGATTTCATTTTCCAGATCGAGGCTGCCATATCTCGTCATTCCGGCGAAGGCCGGAATCCAGACAGCGTGTGCGGGGGAACATGGATCCCTGCCTTCGCCAGGATGACGGTGATGGGCGCCTTGGAATGGAAATGGAATGAAGCTTCCTGGTCATCAAGAATGCATGACACGCCGCTTGCCCTCG
This sequence comes from Pseudomonadota bacterium, assembly GCA_030538085.1. Classification (GTDB taxonomy): domain Bacteria; phylum Pseudomonadota; class Gammaproteobacteria; order Burkholderiales; family Burkholderiaceae_C; genus Ottowia. The sequence goes on from JAUNUR010000005.1 coordinate 53,176, forward strand.
CTCCGGCCCTTTCGCAGATGGGGAAGAGGACTTCTTTCTGATGGCTCGCGCGGTCGTGATTTTTGAACCTATTGAGCAACCCAACCCCGCCAGCAGGGACGGTGTATCTGAAGAAAATCAATGACTTACAAAACGTTTTCTTGAGAGAGTTTCGTCATTCAGGACAAGCCTATGTCATGCCTTCACCTCATCCCGTCATTGCGGCGAAGGCCGCAATCCACACGGTGTCCGTGGGTCAACACCGTGTCAAGGTGACGCTCCATGGATTGCGGCCTTCGCCGCAATGACGAGGGAATGTGAGGAGGCTTTTCTGATGGCCCGCGCGGTCGTAATTTTTGAAAATCTCAATAGGCGAGGTGGCTGCCATGCCGGTCTTCAACTGGAATCATTCCGGGGCGGCCATCGGCAGCATGCGGTTCAGCCAGCGGCCCGCGAGCAGGCGACGGGCCAGCGATTGGTCAACGGGCAAGGGGTCGCCGTGCAGCTCGGCCACCGCGATCTCGCCGCACAGCACGGCCATCGTCAGCCCGCGGGCGCCCAGGCCGGCCAGCAGATGCGGCGGCAAAGGCGGTGGGGTGGTGGCCGTCGCCAGACCCGGATTCGCGGGGTGAGCGTCGCCCCAGGCGCCCACGGCGGGCAGGCGGTCGGGCAGGGTGGCGCGCACGGCGGCCCAGGATTGGGCGCGGTCATCGCGCCATGACGCATCCAGCGCTTCGGCGGCGCGCGGCAGCAGCCAGGCCAGGCGCTCGCGGTTGGCCTGGTGGTCGGCAGCCAGCAGCTCGGGGCGGGTGTTGCCCCGCTCGAAGGTGGAGCCGGCGATCCACCACGGGCCATCGTCGCCCGGCAGATGCCCGATCAGGCTGCCGTGGCCGTTGACGGGAAAGGGTGGCAGCGCATCGGCATGCGCGGGCATGGGGCCAAAGGCCACCTGGCCACGCAGTGCGTGCAGCGGCGGCGCGCTGGGGGCGGCGGTGTGCAGCAGCGCCAGTGAATCGAAACCGGCGGTGATGAACACCAGATCGGCTTCGGTGATGACTTCGCCGCTGGCGCCGATGACCTGCCATTGCACGCCGCGTGGCTCGATGCGTGCCACCTCGGCGCCGCCGCGCCAGGTGATGCCGGGCGTTTGCAGCATGGCGCGTACCAGCGCCGCGGGGCGAATCCAGCCCGCCCGTGCGTGCCACAGGGCGCGGTGCTCGTCGTTCAGCGGCACGCCGGCGGTGGCGGCGTGGCCGATGGTGACGGGGCTGTCGGCGTTCAGGGTGCTGGCGCTGGCGGCTTCTGAATCCAGGGTGTCGCGCCAGCTGTCGGGCAGGCGGCGTTCGCCGGGGGCGTGGCGCTCCAGCACGCCGCTGGCGCCGAAGTCGATGCCTTCGCGCAGCAGCGCACGGGCGCGGTCCAGCGTGGCGCGCACGCCGGCCCGCGTGAGGCGCGACAGTGGCCGGTCGTCCGGTGACACGTGTGGCGCCACGACGCCCGCCGGCAGGCCGCTGGCGCCGGTGGCGGGCTCGTCGGCACGGTCCAGCACCGTGACCTGCCAGCCACGCCGCGCCAGGGCGCAGGCCACCGACGCGCCAGCCAGCCCGGCGCCGATGACGGCGCAGCGCGCCGGCTGATCCACGCGCACCGGCGCTTGGTCGGCGGTGCGGCGGCGCGCGTCCCAGTGCGGCGCGAAGCGGGCCTGCAGCGCGTGCCGTTTGGGCGGCAGGCCGGGCACGCGCTCGACGGTGAAGCCAGCGGCCACAAGACCGTCGCGCACCTCGCGCGCCACGCACCAGGTGGCCGCGCGCGCGCCACGCCGTGCCAGTCGCGCGACGGCCTTGAGCGTGTATGGGCTCCACATGTCGGGGTTGCGGACGGGGTCGAAGCCGTCGAGATAGATCGAATCGTGTTCGCCCGACAGCTCGGCCAGCGCGGGCTGCGCATCGCCAATGGACAGCGTGAGTTGCACGCGCTCGCCATCCAGCCGCAGGCGGTGCACGCCGGGCAGCAGGCCGTGCCATTGCGCCGCCAGATCGGCCGCCAGCGGAGCCAGTTCGGGGAAGGGCGCGGCGCTGCGGATCAGGTCTTGCGGCTCGGGCGGAAAGGCCTCGATGGCGCTGTAGAACAGGCAGGCGGGCCGGGCGGGGTCGTTGCGCCAGGCGTGCCAGGTGGCGAGAAAGTTGAGACCCAGGCCGAAGCCGGTTTCCAGCACCGCCCAGCGTGGGGCACCGGCCCAGTCGGCCGGGCCGCTGGTGCCGGGCAGCAGGCCGCAGCCGTGCAGAAAGACGTGCCGCGCCTGCGCCAGCCCGGCACCGTCGCCCGCGCTGCGGTAGATGTCGCCAAAGCGCGGGCTGAATGGGGTGCCGTCGTCCCGCCATTGAACGGTGTCGTGCATGAAGCGCTCTTGTTGTGATAGCTGATGGTGTTGATGGTACAAGCGCCAAGGCCCGGTTCGACTTGATTATCAAGAAGTCTCAGATACGGATTGTGGGAGCGGCCTTGGCCGCGATGGCAGCGTTTCGCCCTGAGCCAAGGCTTATCGCGGGCAAGCCCGCTCCCACAAAAAACGATGGAAAACCGCGTGCATGCATGCACGCTCTGAAACTCGTTGATAAGCAAGCGGTTCGATTTGTCTTGATTGAACCTAGAAACGGCAGTTGACCGCTTGCCATCCTTGGGCAACCCGCATGAACGCTGACTTTCACAGCTTCGATCACATTCACCTGTTGGGTGAGCGCGCTATGCACCCGATCGCACCGCGCTGGCTCGCTGCCCAAGCGGCGTTGCTCGTCCTTGCAGGCACGAGCCTGCCGCGTCCTCTCCCTTGCAGGGCGCGCATCGGTCAGAGCCCGATGCCGCTCGTGCCGTCCAAAGCTGCGCAGGCAGCTTTGGAGCCGCGGCACTTGCCCTTGCCTGGCACGCCCATCACGGCACGCTCGGGCGCATCCAACTGCCGTTTCTAGGATGACTTCGCCGCTGCGCGGCGTGATGACGAAATGACGAAACGACATCGGTGATGCGCGGAATGCCTCGCACCTATTGAGCAACCCAACCCCGCCAGCAGGGCCGGTGTACCTGAAGAAAATCAATGACTTACAAAACGTTTTCTTGAGAGAGTTTCGTCATTCAGGACAAGCCTATGTCATGCCTTCACCTCATCCCGTCATTGCGGCGAAGGCCGCAATCCACACGGTGTCCGCGGGTCAACACCGTGTCGAGGTGACGCTCCATGGATTGCGGCCTTCGCCGCAATGACGAGGGAATGTGAAGGGGGCTGATAGCCCGCGTTGTCGTGATTTTTGAAAACCTCAATAGGGCAGCTGTCGGGAGATCGGCCCACGTGATCCGGGGCCGGGTCGACCACGAAGCGTTGTGCGCTGATGTGCGTGTGCCCCAGCCGCAGCGCCTGCGCCACGCGGTGCATGCCGTCCATCACGCCGCCGTCGACGCTGAGGATGATGGGCCAGCGCAGATCGGCGGCATCCATCAGCCTGACGTGATCGACGATGGCGCGCGGTGTGGGCCGCGCATCGCCATGCTGAAACCACCAGTTTTCATCCAGTTCGCGGATGTCGGCCAGCGGCACCTCGATCACCGGCAGATCGCGTGCCAGGCGGATCAGCCGATGCACGTCCCAGGCGCGCAAGTCATCGGGGCCGGGGCGGAAGTGGTACTGGCGGCGCAGCGAGCGCAACGCCGCTTCGGATTCGGCTGGGGGCGGCGTCAAGCGATCAGGCGCTGGGCGGCACGTAGCCCACGGCCTGGTCGGCGCCGTCGCCGAAGAAGTGATTCTGGCAAAACTTCACTTCTCAATGCTATGCATTGGGCGGGACATATCCCGCCGCAGTGTCTGCGCCACTGCCGAAGAAGTGGTTTTCCATCTGGCGCTTGAGGTATTCGCGCGCCCGCTGGTCGGCCAGGTTCAGGCGGTTCTCGTTCACCAGCATGGTCTGGTGACCTAACCACTGCTGCCAAGCCTCCTTGCTCACGCTTTCCCAGATGCGCTTGCCCAGTTCGCCGGGGTAGGGCGGAAAGTCCATGCCCTCGGCTTCCTTGCCGAGCTTGATGCAGTTGACCATGCGTGCCATGTGAATCCTTGTGGTGTTCGTCGTTTTGATGATGGGGGACTTTAGCCAAGTTTGCCCAACCCTGCCCGGCATGCTGGTTGCGCTGGCCAGAGGCTTCAGTTGATGACGAAAGTACCGAAGCGGCGGTGCCGGCGCGGCGTACTAGACTGCAGCGGTGCGCTCGGCAAAAAGCCATGAAGGCGACGGTCTTTGCCGCAGGCAAGAATTTTGAATGAAATTGCCCTGCAGCGCTTGTCCAGCAAGCGCGGGTAGCTATCAAAACCATTCTTTTCGAGAGGAAGTCACCATGTCCAGCCAATGGAAATTTGAAACCCAGTCCGTCCACGCCGGCTACAGCCCCGAGCCGACCACCAAGTCGTGCGCCGTGCCGCTGTACCAGACGGTGGCCTATGCCTTCGATAGCGCCCAGCATGGCGCTGATCTGTTCGACCTGAAGGTGCCGGGCAACATCTACACGCGCATCATGAACCCCACCAACGACGTGCTGGAAAAGCGCGTGGCGGCGCTGGAGGGCGGCATTGGCGCGCTGGCGCTGGCCTCGGGCATGGCGGCCATCACCTGCGCCATCCAGACCATCACCGTCGCGGGCGAGAACATCGTCGCCGCCAGCAAGCTCTACGGCGGCACCTACAACCTGTTCGCCCACACCTTTCCGCAACAGGGTATCGAGGTGCGCTTTGCCGACGCGGCCGATCCGCAGGGCTTCGGCAAGCTGATCGACGACAAGACCAAGGCGGTGTTCGTCGAATCGGTCGGCAACCCGGCGGGCAACGTCACCGACCTCGCCGCCATCGCCCAGGTGGCGCACGCGCACGGCGTGCCGTTGATCGTGGACAACACGGTGCCCAGCCCCTACCTGTTGCGTCCGTTCGAGCACGGCGCCGACATCGTGGTGCACGCGCTGACCAAGTTCATGGGTGGGCATGGCAACAGCATCGGCGGCATCGTGGTCGACAGTGGCAAGTTCCCCTGGGCTGAGCACAAGGCGCGCTTTCCGCGCCTGAACGAGCCCGACGTGAGTTACCACGGTGTTGTCTACACCGAGGCGCTTGGTGCCGCGGCCTACATTGGCCGCGCGCGCGTGGTGCCGCTGCGCAACATGGGCGCGGCGCTGTCGCCTTTCAATGCGTGGCAGATCCTGCAAGGCATCGAGACGCTGGCGCTGCGCATGGACCGCATCTGCGACAACACGCAGAAGGTGGCCGAGTATCTGCACAAGCACGCCAAGGTCGCCTGGGTCAGCTACGCTGGCCTGACTGGGCACGCCGACCATGCGCTGGCACAGCGCTACATGGGCGGGCGGGCGTCGGGCCTGCTGACCTTCGGCGTCAAATCGGCCGCGGGTGACGATGCACGGGCCGCGGGCGCACGCTTCCTGGATGCGCTGGAGCTGTTCACGCGCCTGGTCAACATTGGCGATACCAAGTCGCTGGCCACGCATCCGGCCAGCACCACGCACCGCCAACTCTCGCCCGCGGAACTGGCCAAGGCTGGCGTGAAGGAAGAAACGGTGCGCCTGTGTATCGGCATCGAGCACATCGACGATCTGCTGGCCGATCTGGAGCAGGCGCTGGCGAAGGTGTGAGCGTCGCTTCAGGCGGATTTGCCGCGAAGTCGCCACGGGCCGCCAGAAGTGCGCTTCTGGTGGCCGGGGAGTGGCTGATACCGTTTCACGTTCTCTGACGGGTGGCGGGTGACGGAATGACTTCGCCGCTGCGCGGCGTCATGACGAAGTGACAAGCGCGGCTCGCGGTGGATGGCACCTGGCTTGTTCGTGCATGGCTGGAGCGGTCATTGCATGCGTCTCCCACTTGCCTCGTCATTGCGGCGAAAGCCGCCATCCATGGGCGTCGCCTTGACACGGCGTTGATCGAAGGGCGCCGTGTGGTTTCTGTGGCGCCCCCGCACCCGGTGGTGCGCCACCGTCATGCGAGACAATTCGTAACGCATGTTCGTCGCCATCCCGCTCGAAACCAAACCGTCCTGGCGTGCGCCACCGTGGATGACGCTGCTGCTCATCCTGGTCAATTGCGCCGTCTATTTCGGCTGGCAGGTGCCGGAAGAGCTGGCGCTGGACAAGTCGGCGACGTTGTATGCGCGTTCGCCATTGCCGGCGATCGAGTTGCCCATGCTGGTCACGCACCTGCGGGCGCGTGCCGACGCCAGCGGCAGCACGCGCGACCGTGGCAGCGCCGACGCGGCGCAACAGGCGCTGAAGAACAACGCCCACCGCTATCTCTACACCCAGCTGTGGTACGAGCCGGGTTTCCGCGCCGACCTGCTGGCTGGCCGGGTGATCAAGGCCGATCATCCCCAGCATGAGGCCTGGCGGTCGGCGCGCGCCGAACTGGCTGCCCACGAACCGGCGCCGTTCACCGTGCGCTGGGCACACAACCGCGATTCCACGGCCGAAGCGCGACCGGTCACCTGGCTGACGGCCACCTTCCTGCATGGCAGCACCGAACACCTGCTTGGCAACATGGTGTTCCTGTTCCTGTTCGGTTTCACGCTGGAGCTGACGTTGGGCGCGCCGCTGTACCTGCTGTGCTACCTGCTGGGTGGCGTGGGGGCTTCGCTGTTGTGGGGCGCCACGGGGGCAAGCGGCATCGGGCTGGGGGCATCGGGGGCGGTGTCGGCGCTGATGGCCATGTACGTGGTTCTGTACCGGCTGCGGCGCATCCGCTTCTTCTACATGATCGCGTTCTACTTCAACTACGCGCGCTGGCCGGCGCTGGTGATGCTGCCGGTCTGGGTGGCGCACGAGTTGCTGCAGCAACTGTTGAGTGGCGCGCCCGTGGCCTACATGGCGCACGTGGGCGGCCTGCTGGCCGGGGCGCTGCTGATGGGCGGCTTGCTGCTCGTGCGGCGCTACGACGCGCCCGAGCCCGATGCGGCGCTGCAGGCGGCCGATCCGCGGGCGGTGGCGCAACAGGCTGAACTGCGGCAGCTCACCACCCGCGCCACCGATCTGGCGCAACAACTGCGCTTCGCCGATGCCGCCGCCGTGTGGGAGAAGGCGGCGCGGCTGGCTCCGCGCGACGTGTCGTTGCTGCAAGCCTGGTTCGACTGCGCGCGGCATGCGCCGGCCAGTGACGGCTTTCACACCGCCGCGCGGCTGATTTTCAAGCTGCCGGCGCGCGATGCGGCAACGCGCACGCTGCAGCACCAGGCCTACCAGTGCTATCTGCAGCAGGCCAAGCCGGGCGTGCGCCTGTCTGCCGACACCATGCAGCGGCTGGTGCGCAGCTTTGCCGCCGAAGGCCATTTCCGCGATGCCGAGGCGCTGGCAACTTCCCTGGCGCGCATGCAATCGCCACCGGAAGGCTGGCCGGCGACGCTGGAGCAACTGGTGAGCGGCCTGGCCAAGGCCGGCAAGCCGCAAGCCGCGCGCGCCTGGCTGCCCGAGCTGCAGCGCACGGCCCCCGACAGCGCCTTGGCGCGCTGGCTGGCGCAGCAGCCGGAGTCATGACCCTCTGGATATTGAGAGTTTCGTAATTCAGGACAAGCCTATGCAATGCTTTCACCTCATCCCGTCATTGCGGCGAAGGCCGCAATCCACGCGGTGTCCGCGGATCAACGCCGTGTCAAGGTGACGCTCCATGGATTGCGGCCTTCGCCGCAATGACGAGGGAATGTGAGGGAGTTCTGATGGCCCGTGCTGTCGTGATTTTTGAAGATATCAATAGTCACGGCGTTCCTGCGTGCCCTGCTTCGTGCCCCCGATTGGAGGCGGGCCGTTGCTGTGCAGTGGCGACTTGGCGCCGGCCAGGCTGCATCAGCCCGTGGCGAGTTCCTGGCGCAGCACCCAGGCGGCTTCTTGCGTGGCCGCGTGATCGGGGTAGCGCTGCTGCAGCGTCTGGTAGACCCGCAAAGCCTGATCGGGACGCGAGAGGCCTTGCTTGAGCACGCGCACGATCAGCTCGTAGGCCTGCGGCACTTCGGGCGTGCCGGTGTAGCGCCGGTCGAAGCCCTTGAGCAGGGCGGTGGTGTGCGCGGCGTTGCCGCCCTTCCACGCCTGCTGCGCCAGTGCCAGGGTGAGCGCGGCGCTTTCGGGGGCGAAATCCGGCAGCTTGGTGGCGATGGCGCCATACACCTCCAGCGCCTCCGGTCCCCGCTGCAGCGACAGAAGCTGGGCCAGAAAGCGCTGGCCGTGGTCGGACAGGCGGCCCGAGTGCACGTCGTCGAGCAGCAGCACGCGGTGGTAGCGGCGCTGGTCGCTCAGGCTGTCTGGGCCGGTGCGTGCCCATTCGCGCGCCTGGGCAATGGCTTCGCGCAGATTGCCCTGCTGCACCAGCGCGGCCACGTCGGCGTCGCGCGACTGCGCCTCGTTACGCACCGGGTGGCCCGCTGCGGTGGTTGACGCTGGGTCCTTCAGCGGCGTGATGTCGAGCGCGCCGTGGTGCTGGTACATCACGTAGCCCAGCAGCGCCGCCATCACCCAGCTGAAATAAATCATGCCAAAGGCCAGCAGCGGCGGCAGCAGCCAGAGCGGGGCGATGGGCGCCAGCAGCCCAATCGCCTGCGGAAACCCGGCCTGCAGCAGGAACAGGAACAGACACAGCAGCCAGTACGACTTGCCAACGTCGCCAATGGCGGCGATCAGCTCCAGCGGATTGAGCGCGGCACGCAGGCTGCAACTGCGGATCAGCACCATCAGCGTGGCTGGCAGCACCAGCGACGACAGCAGGTTGACAAGCAGGCCCATGATTTCGCTGCGTTGGCCGATGAAATGCACGATCATGCTGTGCACCACCAGCACGCCGACGAACTTCCACGGCAGTGAAACCCAGTCCGGGTCGTTCATCGACGCCGTGTAGTCGCGGCTGTGCAGCACCCCGCGCGAGGCCAGCGCCGCCACCTTGAATGCGTAGCGCGCGACGGCCAGCACGAAACCCAGCAGGATGAAGCGGTCGATCAATGGCGGGGCGACCAGCAGCGCATAGGAGCACACCGACAGCAGCAGCGCGTACAGCAGCGGCTCGGTCTGGAACGGGAACAGGAAGAAGCTGTTGAGCTTGTGCCAGAACGGCTCGATGGCGGGCGCTTCCGGCGCGGCCACCGTTTGGCCAGGGGCGTGGCGCTGGGTGCTAGTGCTCATGGTGCTTGGCGGGGGCTCGTATCGGGCTTCGATGGTAGCTTGCGCGCATGGCCACTGGCGGAAATGGCCAGGTTGCGATGGAGTGGGTAGTCCTGTTGGCGAAGCCGTTTCAAGGCCTTGCCTGCGGACAGTGGCTTGCTGTCCGGGCGTGTTGATTCGCATTGGCTTTCAAGATGACGAATGACGAATGACTTCGCTGCGCTTCAATGACAAATGGTCTCATTCGTCAGTGTCCAGCCGTGGGCCGGTCAAGAGCAGCTCAAGCTCCCCCGTTCACCAAAAGCTTGAAAGAGATGGCGCTTGCCGTCACGTGGTTTCCCGTGGCTGCAGCCAGTTTTCCACCTTCAGGCCCGGCACGCGGGCGAATTCGTCATCTCCGCTGACCAGTGTGGCCCCCAGCGCCAGCGCGTGCGCGGCAATGAGCGCGTCGTTGGGGCCGATGGGCTGGCCCTGGGCTTCAAGGTGGGCGCGCAGGGCGGCGTAGTGCGGGGGCACGGTGTCATCAAGCGGCAGTACGCGCAGGCTGGGCAGGTAGGTGTCGTAGGCGGTTTGCAGGCGTGGGCTGCTTTTGCGGGCCAGGCCATAGAGCAGTTCGCACTGCACCACCATGCTGATGGCGAAGATGTTGGCATCGTCGGGCCGCTGAGCCAGGATGCGCTGGGCTACCGCGCCAAACGGGTGGCGCATGGCGTCCGAGACGATATTGGTGTCCAGCAGGTAGAGCGGTGTGCTCATAGCTCAATGTCGTCAAGCGGCAGCAGACCCTCATCCACGTCGGGAAACTCCTCGTCGATTGGCCCCAGCGCCTGCAGCTTGCGCAGTGCCTGCTGAACCGCGGCAACGGAGCCTTTGGGATATTCTGGCTCCACGGATTCAATGATGAGTGCGTTGCCCTCGCGGCGCACGGTGGCCTCTTCACCCGGCAACTCGAACTCCCGCGGAATGCGCACCGCCTGGTTGGCGCCGTTGCGGAAAAAGCGCACGCGGCGGGCCGGCGCGGCGGAGGGTGGAAGGTTGGATACTGCGTCCATGGTTGTTCTCCCCTGGGCGGCTATCGAAGGTTTTCAGTATAGCCTATGCATTGGCATAGGCTATGTTTTATTCATCTAAATTTCAGGAGTTTCGATATGGCTTGGTTCTCGAAGTCCTCCCCGGATTTCTTTCTTTCCACCGTGGTGCCTCAAGGCCAGGGTGGGGCGCAGGTGGCGCAGTTTCTGGGGCTGGTGAATGGCGAGGCCATCATCGGCGCCAATATCTTCCGCGACATGTTCTCCAGCGTGCGTGACGTGGTGGGCGGGCGCGCCGGCGGCTACGAGCGGGCGCTGGCGGGTGCGCGGCAGGCGGCGCTGGACGAAGCCAAGGCGGTGGCGAAGGAACTGGGCGCCAACGGCATCGTCGGCATTGATTTCGACTACGAAGTGCTGGGCGAGACCAACGGCATGATGCTGGTGTCGGTGACGGGCACGGCGGTCAGGATGGCCTGATGCGCACTGGCTTTCAAAAAATGGTTTTTTGGCGCATGACGAAATGATTTCGCCGCTGCGCGGCGTCAATGACCAAATGACGTTGGCTGCGGCGAAGCACTTGGCACCCCATGGTGTCATGGCGGCGCAGCCGCCGTCATCAACGCGCAGCGAGATCATTGCGTCATTGCCTTTCGCGTGAGCTGCCGTCGGCTTGAACGCTAACCGGCATGAGAGGGCGTAGACCAAACAGACCTCGCATCGCCAATAGCCACGCGATGCCAGCCACGAAAAGCGGCAGGCTGCATGGCCCGCCGCTGCTGGCTCAGATGAAGTGGGCGAGCTGCTTCAGTGCTCGCCGATCTTGCCGCTGCCGTCGTGCATCCAGCGTGCGTGCTCGGGTGCTTTCTTGGTGCGGTCCCACTCGTTGAGCATGTCCCACTTCACGCGGTCGAGAGCCTGGTTCATCTCGTCCGTGGCGGTGTTGGCGGCCAGTTCCAGCCGGTGGCCGCTGGGGTCGCGGAAATAGATCGACTGGAAGATGGTGTGGTCGGTGGGACCGATGACCTCGATGCCGTCGGCCTCCAACCTGGCCTTCACTGACATCATGGTGTCGACCGAATCGACCTTCAGCGCCAGGTGCTGCGTCCACGCCGGGGTGTTGGCGTCGGCGGGCGAGAGCATCTCGGGCTTGGTGGGCAGCTCGAAGAAGGCCAGCACGTTGCCTCCTCCAGCGTCCAGGAAGATGTGCATGTAGGGGTCGGGCTCCTTGGTGGAGGGCACTTCGTTCTCGGCGATGGCGAGGATGAAGTTCATGTCCAGGTACTTCTGGTACCACTCCACGGTCTGCTTGGCGTTCTTGCAGCGGTAGGCGACGTGGTGGATTTTCTCGATGAGGGCCATGGGTCTTGTCTCCTTGTGATGAGCCACTGGTTATACGCCTTCGCGGACATGCGCATGGCTTTTCTTGGCGTGGCCGATATCGCCGATGTGGTTGGCGGGCCGGCCATAAAAAAGCCCGGGCGCGTGGCCCGGGCGTGATGGTGGCAGCTGACGCGGCAGGCGCAAGGCCTGCCGTGACCACGCATCAGAACGGCTGCACGCCGAGCGACTTCACCGTGTCGATGTTCAGGAAGCCGTCAACAGGCAGGTTGTTGGCTTTCTGATAGGCGTTGACCGCCGACATGGTCTGGGCACGGAGCACGCCGTTGATCGGGCCTGGGTTGTAGCCGGCCGCGCGCAGTGCCCGCTGGATCTCCATGATCTTGGAGGGCGTGGCGTTGGTCTCGCACAGGACTTCGCGGCGCTCCGTGCTGCCCTGAGACACCTGCACCTTGTGCGTCAGCGTTTCATAGACGGCGGGCACGTCGATCTCGCGCGTGGTGGCGGGTTGGTCCACCACCTGGCGGCTCACCGTTTCGTACACGGCGGGGATCACTTCCTCGCGCAAGGTGGCCGGTGTGTCGATGACGCGGCGCGACACCATTTCCGTGATCGCCGGCACCGGAATCTTGCGCGTGGTCGCCGGCTGATCGACTACCTGGCGCTCCACGGTGCGGTACTCGGCCGGCACCGGGATGGCGCGGCTGGTGGCCGGCTGATCGACCACGGTACGGGTCACGGTGCGGTACTCGGCCGGCGTGACCAGTTCTTCCGTCGTGGCCGGGGTGGCCACCACGCGGGTGGTCACCGTCTTGTAGGTGGCGGGGACTTCCACCGTGCGTACCGAGGCGGGTTGGTCGACGACGGTGCGGGTCACGGTGCGGTATTCGGCCGGCACCTTGATTTCGCGCACATAGCCTTCCTGGCCGGAGTGGGCACCAGCGGTGGCGCCAGTCTGGTCCTGGCTCTGACCCTCGTGGTTGGCCGTACCCGGGACGTCGGCCGCGCGCAGCACGCGGTCACCCGCGGGCGTGGCCACGATGTCGCCCTTGTCGTCGAAGCGGTAGCCGTTGGCCTTCAGCTTCTCGACGTCGATCACGCGGTGCGTCACGTTCTGGTATGTGGCGGGTACATCCACGGTGCGCGTGCCGGCCGGGGTCACCAGTTCCTGGCGGCTCACGGTGGTGTATTCGGCGGGGATGATTTCCTCGCGCACGGTGGCCGGGGTCTTGAGCACCTGCCGGGTGATGTTCTCGTAGCGTGCCGGCTCTTCGACCAGGCACATCACGTCGTCATCGAGGTTGGTGTTGCTGGCCCGCACGATGTCCGTGTCGACCACGCCCACGCTGGCGCCGCCAACGGCAGCGGGTACTTCCACGCGATCACCCTGGAAGGTGCCGTCACGGCCAACCACGAAGCCGCGCAACGGCTTGACGTCGATGGCCTTGCCGATCCAGGCGCGGCCACGCTTCCACACGCGGGTGGCGTCGGCCACCTTGACGCGCTCGGTCACCGTCTCGAACACGGCGGGCACCTGCACCAGGCGCTTGCTTTCCTCCTTGACCAGCACGCGCTCGGTGACGGTCTTGTAGGTGGGCTCGACGGCGACCAGGCGCTGGCTGCCTTCGCTGCGCAGCACCTGCTCGGTCACGGTGCGCAGCGGCAGCGCGATGGGTTCGTAGCGCACGGACTCGGCGCGCACCAGGACCTGCTCGGTTTCGGTGCGGTAGGTGGCGGGCACGGTCTCGACGCGCGTGGTGGCGGGGCGGTCGATCACCTGCTCCTGCTTGTCGGTGTAGGTGGCTGGAACGACCTTCAACGTCTTGCGCTCGGGCGTGACCAGCACCTGCTCGGACACGGTCTTGTAGGTGGCGGGAACCACTTCGATGCGTTCGCTTTCTGGCTTGACCAGAATCTGCTCGCTCACCATCTTGTAGGTGGGCTCGACCGGCTCTTCACGGAAAGTCTCGGGCTTGACGACGACTTCCTCGGACACCGTCTTGTACGTGGCCGGCACCGGAATCTGGCGCTTCATCTCGGGGCGCACCATGACCTGCTCGGTCACCGTCTTGAAGGTAGGCGGCACGACTTCGTAGCGCTTGGTGGCGGGCACTTTCACGACCTGCTCGGTCTTGGTCTCGAAGCGGGCGGGAATCAGCACATCGGCGTAGCATTGGATGGCCGCCACGGCTTGCACGGGACCCACGGGACGCGGCCAGCTGGAAGCGAAGTTGTTGTCGCAGCGCTGCATGGTCACGCGCACCGGCACGCCATTGCCGTCACGGTACACGTTCACGGGCATGGTGGGGGCAAACGGTACCCATTTGCCCTGCAGCGCCGGGCTGACGCCATCACGGTCGAAGCGGCGGCTGGCGCCCAGGTCGCAGGCGCCGCCGGTGTAGTCGGCCACCTTGTATTCGCCGGAGGCGGCGTTGGTGAGCTTGGCCAGGTCAGCCAGTGTCATTTGCTCGACGGTCGCCTCGCCGTCGCGGCGCAGCGGTTCGTGCTCGGTGAATGGACGGTAGAAACGGGCCTGGCCGGACCGTACCGCCGCGTCACATTCGGCGGCGGTGTCATAACCCACGTTGCCGTGCGCGTCGCGGTGGACGCCGGCCTGAGCGGCAGCGGCGACCATGAATAGACATGCGCCCGCAATCAGGCTGGGTTTATGGAACGAGGGTGCGAGTTTTCCCATTTCTTCTCCTGTCATCTCAAGAAAACGTCAATGCAAGGCACGGCGGATGCCGGACTGCGAGCGCATTGTTCTCCCAGTGGAGCAACGCCGTGATGACATGGTGCGCATGAAGGTGTGAATTTGCTCGGTTTTTGCTGTGTTTGTTGTTTTTTTGGCCGCGACTTTCCATCGAAATAGGGGGGTGTGAACCGCTGGTCGGTTTGTCGCTTCCGGTGGTGGGTAAATTGTGCTAATCAAAAAGACTACTTGCGTTGCCGAAAGGGGGGGTGGTCAGGCGTTGGATCACCCTCGTGGTTCAAGCTCCTTCACGGGCGATGCGCATGGCTTCGCGCAACGTGCCGATGTCGCCGATGTGGTTGGCCAGCAGCAGGATCAGGCGGGCGTTGACCATGGCGCTCTGCTCATCACTCAGATCGCGGTGGGTGTCGATCAGCGCCTGGTAGAAATCGTCGCCGGGCGAATAGGTCTGGAAGTAGCGCTGACCGGCTTCGCTAAAGTTGGGCTGGGTGTTCAGGGGCATGGTTTGTCTCCTGGGTGGGTCGTACCGTTTTGCATATCAAAACGATGACAAATGACCGCGGCTGGCGCCGCATGACAAAGGACAAATGCGCCATTTGTCATTGAAGCGCAGCGAAGTCATTTGTCATCTTGAAAGCCAATGCTGCGTATCAGGCGTTGCAGGTGGCGCTGGCCACGGCGGCTTTGATCTTGCTGGCATCGAGCGCGCGCCAGCGGGCGGCCACATGCTGATCTGGCCTTGAAAGATAGGTGGTGCCCGGTTGCAGGTCGTAGCGCTGGGCGATGCAGCCCTTGGTGTCGATCAGGGTCTTCAGGCCGTCGGGGGCCTGGCCTTTTTGGGCGACCACGATGGGTTCGACCGGGATGCCATTGGCTTGCAGTTCATTCAGCGCTTTCGCGGCGCCCGCCTCCAGCGCACCCGCGTCTTCTACGTAGTGCAGCGCCTGGAAGCGGTTGCCCAGCTGGTGCAGCAGCCAGCCGTCGTCGCCCTCGGCTTGCACCGGCGCATCGGCCATGGGCGCGCCGGGGATCATGTTGCCCTGGAAGGCATCCACATCCGGGGTGTTCAGGCTGGACGTGGCCAGCCAGCTTGGCACCGACAGGCGTCCGGAGTTGACCAGGGCGCGCGCGAACGGGTAGTGGGCCGCCAACTCCAGCACGGCGTTGCGGAAGGTCTTGCTGGTGTTGCTCTTGGGCGTGATGAAGTCGGTGGAGCGGGTCGAGTTCATGATGTTCTCGTCGGCCGCGTAGCCGCGCTCCTCGGTATAGGTGTCGAGCAGGGTGGCGGGGGCCTGGCCGTTCATCACCAGCTTGAGCTTCCAGGCCAGGTTGTCGGTGTCCTGGATGCCGCTGTTGGCGCCGCGCGCGCCGAAGGGCGAGACCTGGTGCGCCGCATCGCCCACGAACAGCACGCGGCCGTGGTTGAACTTGTTCATGCGCCGGCACTGGAAGGTGTAGACGCTGACCCATTCCAGCTCGAACTCGCGCTCGTCGCCAAGCATGGCCTTGATGCGGGGGATGACCTTCTCGGGCTTCTTCTCGGCCTCGGGATCGGCCTGCCAGCCCAGCTGGAAGTCGATGCGCCACACGTTGTCGGCCTGCTTGTGCAGCAGCACGCTCTGGTTGGGGTGGAAGGGCGGGTCGAACCAGAACCAGCGCTCGGCCGGGAAGTCGGCCTTCATCACCACGTCGGCGATGAGGAAGCGGTCCATGAAGATCTTGCCGTCGATGTCCAGGCCCAGCATGGTGCGGATGGGGCTGCGCGCGCCGTCGGCCACCACCAGCCAGTCGGTGGTGAGCGAATAGGGGCCATCGGGCGTCTCCACGCGCACCGTCACTTGGTCGTTACCCGGCACGACGGAGATCACGTTGCTCTTGAAGCGCATCTGCAGCTTGTCCGAGAGCTGGCGGGCGCGCTCGACCAGGAACTCCTCCAGGTAGTACTGCTGCAGGTTGATCATGCCGGGGCGGTGGTGATCCGCCTCTGGCCGCAGGTTGAAGTTGAACACCTCGCCCTCGCGCAGGAAGGTGCGGCCCACGTCCCAGCTCACACCCTTTTGCACAAACTTGTCGCCGCAGCCCATGCGGTCGAGCACCTCCAGCGCGCGCTTGGCGTAGCACACGCCGCGCGAGCCGATCGACACCGTGTCGTCGTTGTCGAGCAGCAGAACGTCCTGCCCCTGCTGGGCGAGGTCAATCGCGGCTGAAAGACCCACCGGGCCGGCGCCCACGACGACCACGGGGTAATGGCCGGCCTTGCCTTCGGTCAGCTCGGGCGGCTTGACGAAATCGAACTTGGGGTAGGTGAAGGTCTTTTGCACCGCTTGTCTCCTGGTTTGTTCTGATGACGAATGACTTCGCCGCTGGCGCGTCTTCAATGACAAATGACAAAGCACCGCGTCTGCACAGACCTTTTGTCATTTGTCATGCGCCGATAGGCGCGGTCATGGCGCGCAGCGCAGTCATCGCGTCATGCCTTCTGCAGCTCGTGCCACATTTCCTGATCGCGTTCGGCGGTCCAGATGCGCGGGTCGCGGATGCCGCCGGCCTCGTCGTGCGCGCGGGTCACGTCGAAGGGCAGGCAGTGCTCGTAGATGAAGACGTGACCGAACTTCGGGTCCATGGCCTTGCGCGTGTGCTTCATGGTGGCGTTCAGGTCCATGCCCTGGGCGACGGCTTCTTGTGCGCTCTTGTAGAGCGTCGACACGAAGTCGCGCGTGTAGGCCAGGCCCTTCTGCACGTCGGCGGGTGTCATCAGCGCCGGGCCGCGGCCGGGCACCAGCTTGTCGAACTTCATCGCCGTCAGGTTGTCCAGCGTCTGCGGCCAGTCGGCGAGATACGCGTCGCCGGTGTAGCAGGCGGCATCGGCCTCCACCAGGTCGCCCGAGAAGCAGATGTTCTGGCTCGGCAGGGTGACGATGGTGTCGCCCTTGGTGTGGCCACGGCCGACCTGCTGGATCTTCACCTCCAGCTTGCCCAGCCACAGCGTCATCTCGCCGGTGAAGGTGAGCGTGGGCCAGGTCAGGCCGGGCACGCTTTCGACGGCCTGGAACAGGCGCGGAAAGCGGCCGATCTCCGAATCCATGTCCTGCTGGCCGCGTTCGACGATCAGGTCGTAGGTGTCCTGGCTGGCGATGATCTGCTCAAGACCCTCCGACTTGTAGCCCGAGGCGCCCAGCACGCGCACGGCGTGGTAGTGGGTCAGCACCACGTACTTGATCGGCTTGTCGGTGATCTCGCGGATCTTCTTGATGACGCCTTGCGCGGCCACGGGCGTGGCGGTGGCGTCGATGATCATGCAGCCGTCATCGCCAATGATGACGCCGGTGTTCGGGTCGCCCTCGGCGGTGTAGGCGTAGGCGTTGTCAGACAGCTTTTCCCAGCTGATCTGCTTTTCTTCCAGATCGGCCTGAGAGGCGAACTTCTTTTCGGACATGGCGGGTCTCCTGATGTGTTCGATGGTGATCGGATTGTGGGTTTGATTTTAGTTATCCGTCAATTAATTTGACAGTGACTAATTTTGGGTGGTGGGCTGATTGCCTGCGAACAAGCGCAGCGACGTCATTTGTCATCCTGAAAACCAATGCGAATCGGCACGCCAGAACAGCAATGAAAGGGCTAGTTTGAAGGGCTATGCACAGTGCCCCAACCGGCGCGAGACCCTGTCAGCGTGTTCGCGCAGCAGGCGTCCGGCGGGGCTGTCGATTTCGGCGTCGAACACGCCTTGCGGCCCGATCATCGTCATCACCAGCACGATGTGACCGGCGGCGTCAAACACCGGGGCGCACAAGGTGTTCACGCCCGGCTGCGGCATCGAAATGCCGCGCCCCATGCCACTGGCGCGAATGCCTTGCAGCAGTGCCTGCACCTCGGGTGCGTCGAAGCTGGAGGACTGGCCGCCAACCACGCGGCGGTGTTCGTCTTCCAGCATGCTGCGCACCATCTTCTCGGGCAGGTAGGCGGCGAACACGCGACCAGTGATGGTGTTGAACAGCGACATCACGGTGCCCACGCGCAGGTTCACGTGCAGCGGGTAGCGCGGCTCGTCCAGTCGTACCACGGTGGGGCCAAGCTGGCCCCACACGACCAGGGCGATGCTCAGATCAGACCGCGCGGCCAGTTGCGCGGCTTCCTGGCTGGCCTCGGTCAGCGGATCGAGCTGTTGCAGCGCGGCCAGCCCCATCTGCAGCGCCGCCGGGCCCAGCTCGTAATGGCCGGTGAGCGGGTTCTGCTTGACCAGACCAGTGGTCATGAAGCTGACCAGGTAGGGGTGCGCCTTGGCTGGCGGCATATCGGCCAGGCGCGCGAGGTCTTTCAGTGGCAGCGGGCGGCGCTGCTCGGTCAGCGCCTGCAGCACGCGCATGCCGACCTCGATCGACTGAATGCCGCGCTGGCGCTTGGGTGGGGCCTCGGTGGACAATCCGGCGCCGTCGTCCGGATGGGGATCGGCAAGCATGGGTTCGACCATGGTCGGGATTATTCATGCCCGGCGCTTGCGCACATTTCGACGAACCTTGCCATGCGCGGGTTTTTTAAAAACAGGTAAACATTGGCCAGTTACCATCTATCTATCGTCAACAAGGAGAAGAACCGTGAGCCAACTCAACATCGCTGTCGTGGTCGGCAGCATTCGCAAGGAATCGTTCAACCGCCAGTTCGCCGAAGCGCTGGTCAAGCAGTTTCCGGCCGACGTGAAGGCGCAATTCATCCGCATCGACGACCTGCCCCTGTACAACCAGGACGACGACGGCAACCCTGCGCCGCAGGTCACGCGCCTGCGCGAGGAGATCAAGGCGGCCGATGCCGTGCTGTTCGTCACGGCTGAATACAACCGCTCGATCCCCGGCGTGCTGAAGAACGCCATCGACCATGCCTCGCGCCCCTGGGGCCAGAGCGTGTGGGGCGGCAAGCCCGCGGGCGTGGTGGGCGTGTCGCCCGGAGCGCCGGGCACGTCGATGGCTCAGCAGCATTTGCGCAACGTGCTGTCTTTTCTGGCCATGCCAACCCTGGGCCAGCCCGAGATGTTCATCCAGTGGAAGGATGGCCTGGTGGAAAACGGCGTCATCGGCGCGGCCAGCAAGGAGTTCGTGCAGGGCTATGTTGATGCCTTCGTGGCGTGGGTGAAGAAGCACGCCTGAAGCTACTGCTTTACCCGCCCACCCAGAGCCCGCTGTCGCGCGGGCTTTTTGCTGGGTGGTTAGCCTCAAAATTCGCGCATTAAAATGGAGCATAGCGCTTGCCGGTCAAGCGCTGGAAGCTATTGTTTGTATAGCTTTCAAGGGGCCGATTCAGGTGCTGTCGGGGGAACTCGCGCGGCGCTTTCCGCTCCGTCTTTGGGCCGTTTTCGGAGATTGATCTTGCTCACCGCCTTGTTCAGCCACCCGCGCCGCGTGTTCGCCGGCATCGCCATCCTGTGTGCCGGCATGCTGGCCTTCGGCATCCTGTATCTGCAGAACATGGTGGGGCTGGAGCCTTGCCCCATGTGCATCGTGCAGCGCTATTGCCTGATCCTGGTGGGTGTGTTCTGTGCGCTGGCGGCGTTCTCGAAAGGGCCGGCTGGCTGGCGCCTGTGGGGTCTGCTGGCCGTGGCTATCGGCGGCTTCGGTATCTTCACGGCGGCGCGGCAGAGCTGGCTGCAGTGGAACCCGCCCGAGTTCGCCACCTGCGGGCGCGATCTGTACGGCATGATCGAATCGTTTCCGCTGCAGCGCGCCATCCCGATGATCTTCAAGGGCGCGGGCGATTGCAGCGCGGTGGACTGGACTTTTCTGGGCCTGACGATCGCCAACTGGTCGTTCATCTGGTTCGGCATCTTCATCGTCACCATCCTGCTCACGCTGCTGAAGGCGCCCAAGCGGCGCGGCGGCTGAAAAAAGCACGGAATTTGATGCCCATGAAAAAACGGCCCGAGGGCCGTTTTTTGTTGTGTAGCGAATTGTGGAATCAGGCGCGCTTGATCAGGCGCAAGACCACGATCAGGATGATGGCTCCCAGCGTGGCCACCACGATGCTGCCCAGCAGCCCGCCGCCCACGGCGCCGCCCAGCGAGCCGAACAGGAAACCACCCAGCAGCGCGCCCAGCACGCCCACCACGAGGTCGCCTACCAGGCCGTAGCCGCCGCCCTTGACCAGCATGCCGGCCAGCCAGCCAGCCACCAGACCGACGATCAAAAACCAAACGATTTCCATGTTGAGGCTCCTCAATCAATAACCCAGAAAACGGATGAGCTGCCATGGTGCCGACTCGTCCGAACTTGTGGAAGAAAATGTAGATTGCCCGCCGTGACCGCCCCGTAGGAGAACTGCCCGTGGCGCTGACGGTGGGCGCTTGAATCGTGGAATGTGGCTGAGGTGCTATAGGTTCTTTACCAGCACTTGGCTCTTGCGGTCCCAGTTGTATTTGCGCTTGCGCGCCTCGGGCAGCCATTCGGGGTCCACCTGCCGGAAGCCGCGCTTGATGAACCAGTGCATGGTGCGCGTGGTCAGCACGAAGATGCTTGTCAGCCCCATCTCGCGGGCGCGCTGCTCGATGCGCTTCAAGATTTTCTCGCCATCGCCCTGGCCCTGGCTTTGCGGCGACACGGTGACGGCGGCCATCTCGCCCGTCCTGGCCTCGGGGTAGGGGTAGAGCGCGGCGCAGGCGAAGATCACGCCGTCGTGTTCGACGATGCTGTAGTTGCCGATGTCGCGTTCGATATCGGTGCGGCTGCGCTTGACCAGGGTGCCGTCTTTCTCGAATGGCTCGATCAGCTGCAGGATGCCGGCCACGTCGTCGTGCGTGGCTTCGCGCAGGCTTTCCAGCTTTTCATCGACCACCATGCTGCCGATGCCGTCGTGCACGTACACCTCCAGCAGCAGCACGCCATCCACCGCATAGGGCAGGATGTGGCTGCGCTCCACGCCGTGCTCGCAGGCCGTCACGCAATGGCGCAGGTAAAAGCCCACGTCCAGCGGTTTTTCGGGCATGGGCAGGCGGGCCATCAGCGCGCGCGCCTCGGCCAGCGGAATCTCGGTGTCGATGGGGTTGTCGTCGGACTCGGGGTCGTCGGGGCGCACCCGGATACCAGGTTTTTCGGTCAGGAACAGCAGTTTGTCGGCCTGCAGCGCCATGGC
The DNA here is from genome assembly GCA_030538085.1 of Pseudomonadota bacterium. GTDB lineage: Bacteria > Pseudomonadota > Gammaproteobacteria > Burkholderiales > Burkholderiaceae_C > Ottowia. The sequence goes on from JAUNUR010000005.1 coordinate 74,515, forward strand.
CACCGACGTGGCTACTTCTTCCATCGCCAGGTTGAAGGCCTCGCCCGTGGGCGAAAAGCCGACCGGCGAAATCAGCACCAGCGCGCCGGAGTCGAGCGAATGCCGGATGCCGGCCACGTCCACCTTGCGCACCACGCCGGTATGGCGGAAATCCACGCCGTCGATGATGCCCATGGGCCGCGCGGTGAGAAAGTTGCCCGAAATCACCCGCACCTTGGAGCCGGCCATGGGCGTGTTGGGCAGGCCCTGGCTGAAGGCGGCCTCAATCTCGTAGCGCAGCTGGCCGGCTGCTTCCTGTGCGCAGTCCAGCGCCACTTCGTCGGTGATGCGCAGTCCATGCCAATAGCGCGCCTCGTGCCCCTTGGCCTTCAGCTGTTCGTTGACCTGCGGGCGAAAACCGTGGATCAGCACGATTTTCACGCCCATGGTCTGGATCAGCGCCAGGTCGGTGGCGATGTTGCCCAGCTTGCCGGCGGCGATGGCCTCGCCCACCACGCCCACCACGAAGGTCTTGCCGCGGTGCATGTGAATGTACGGCGCGACGGCGCGAAACCAGGGGACGAAGGTGAAATTGAAGACGGTGGACATGGTGGGCTGGCTGGGTGGGCCGTGGCTGGGCGGCTGGCAATGTGGCAAGTGTAACGAGCGCCAAGCCAGCCCAGTCAGCGGTGGGCGCTTTTAAAAGAGTAGCTGTCCGCACGGTTGGAGCGGTGTGCAACGCCCCGGAATTTCCTTGGCCGGCAAGGGCGCGGAGCCCGCCCGGCGCGCGGGTTTTCCGCGATGGCCGGCGGCATGCGTTGCCATAAAGTACCCAGCGAACGAACGTACTTTTTTCATGACCTACTCCTACGACCTGCTCATCCAGCGCGCCACCGTGTTCGACGGCACCGGCACGCCGCCCGTTCTGGCCGACGTGGCGGTGACCAATGGCCGCATCGCGGAGATCAGCATCACGCCGCTGCCCGCCGATGCCGCCCGCGACATCGTGGACGGGCGCGGCCAGTGGCTGATGCCCGGCTTCATCGACATCCACACCCACTACGACGCCGAGATGCTGATAGCGCCCGGCCTGCAGGAGTCGCTGCGCCATGGCGTGACCACCTGCGTGGTGGGCAGTTGCTCGATCAGCATGATCTACACCGAGCCGGAGGACGCCTCGGACATCTTCACCCGTGTCGAGTCGATCCCGCGTGAGTTCGTGCTGCCCGCGCTGCGTGAACGCAAGACCTGGTGCGACGCGCGTGGCTACATCGACCACATCCAGAGTCTGCCGCTTGGCCCCAATATCGCCAGCTACATGGGTCATTCCGACCTGCGCGTGGCGGTGATGGGGCTCAAGCGCGCCGTCGATGCGCGGGTCAAGCCGACCGAGAACGAGTTTCAGAAGATGGAGCGCCACCTGCACGAAGGCCTCGACCTGGGGCTGCTGGGCCTGTCGGGCATGACCAACCCGTGGGACAAGCTCGACGGCGACCGCGAGCGCAGCAAATCGCTGCCATCCACCTACGCCGGCTGGTCCGAGCTGCGGCGCCTGCACCGGCTGCTGCGCCAGCGCGGCGCCATCCTGCAGTCGGCGCCGAACCTCAACAACCCCATCAATGCCGCGTTCTTTCTTGCCACATCGGCAAGCTGGGGCCTGCGCCCGCCGCTGAAAACCACGCTGATCACGCTGATGGACATCAAGGCCAAGCCAGGCCAGGACAAGCTGGGCCTGCCGCCCACGCATGTGGTCAACCACTGGCTGGGCGGTGACTTTCGCTGGCAGGCGCTGCCGCAGCCGTTCCAGGTGTATGCCGACGGCATCGACTTCGTGGTGTTCGAGGAGTTTCCCGCCGGCGAGATGGCGCTGCACCTCACGCGCGAGCTGGACCGCAACCGCCTGTTCGCCGATCCCGACTACCGTGCCCGCTTCAAAAGGGAATACCAGCGCCGCTGGGGTGGCCGCGTATGGCACCGTGACTTTGGCGATGCTCGCGTCATGGCCAGCCCCGACCCGGCACACGTGGGCAAGACGATTCGCGTCATCGCCGACGAGCGCGGCGAGGACGAGGCGGGCGTGTTCCTCGACCTGCTGATCGAGCACGGCAGCCAGCTGCGCTGGTCCACCGTCATCGGCAACCACAACCCCGCGCGGGTGGCCAGCAACCTGAACGAGGACTGCGCCATCATCGGTTTTTCCGACGCGGGCGCGCACCTGCGCAACATGGCGTTCTACAACTTCCCGCTGTGCCTTCTGCAGCTCACGGCGGGCGAGCGGCCAGTGATGCGGCCCGAAAAGGCGGTGTGGCGCCTGACCGGCGAGATCGCCGACTGGTACGGCCTGGCGGCTGGCAAGCTGCATGTGGGGGCGCAGGCCGACATGGTGTTGCTGAACCCGCAGGCGCTGCTCAGCGCCGACCTGGGGGCGTATCACGAGGCGCCTTTCGAGGAGCTGGGCGGCTTGTCCCGCGTTGTTAACCGCAATGACGGCATCGTCAAGCAAGTGTGGGTCAACGGGCGCAGCGCCTTCGCCAACGACCAGCCGGACCCGGCGCTGGGCCGCGAGCGCGGCTTCGGCCGCTACCTGCCGCGCCAGCAGGCGGCGCCGGCGCACTGAGCGGTACGGCGGGCCCTGATGCCGTTTTGCGCTCAAAATGATGACGAATGACCGCGGCTGGCGCCGCATGACAAATGACGGATGATGGATGGCTTCTTTGTCCTCCTATTTCGTCATTGCGGCGAAAGCAGCACTCCTTGACCATGCACCGGCTATCGGCTGCGAAATGCGCCTTGCATGTCGCCCGATTCGGGGCAATCGCTTGCCGCAACAAGCTTGAGGGCAGGCTCTGACGTAGCATCCGGCCCATGAATTCCACTGGTTTCGTTGCCGGGCCACCCCGGGTGCCGCTGCGCGATGACGTGGCTGTGATTGGCCTGGTGGGCCTGGCGCACGCCAGTTCGCACTTCGCGCACTTGCTGCTGCCGCCGCTATTCCCGCTGTTCGCCACAGAGTTCGGGCTGTCGTTCTCGCGGCTTGGTTTTTTGATGACGGTGTTCTTCATCGTCTCGGGCGCGGGTCAGGCCATGGCGGGCTTTCTCGTGGACAAGGTGGGCGCGCGGCCAGTGCTGCTCGCGTCCTTCGTCAGCTTCATCTGCGCCTGTCTGGCGGGTTATTTCGCGCAGGGCTACTGGGGCCTGATGCTGGTGGCCATGTTTGCCGGATTGGGCAACGCGCCGTTCCACCCGGTGGACTTCTCGATCCTCAACCAGCGCGTGTCCACGCAGCGGCTGGGCTACGCCTTCAGCGCGCACGGCCTCAGCGGCAACCTGGGCTGGGCGCTGACGCCGGTCTTTCTACTGTTTTTTACCGCCTGGCAGGGCTGGCGTTCGGGCTATCTGGCGGCGGCGCTGATGTATGCGGCCATTCTGGCGGTGTTGGTGCTGAACCGCGCGCACCTGAAGACCGAGGTGGTGCGCCGCGCGCACGATGCGCCAAGGGGCAGCGATGTGGACTTTCTCCGGCTGCCGGTGGTGTGGTGGTGTTTCGCGTTTTTCCTGCTGTCGACCATGACGCTGGCGGTGGTGCAGAACTTTGCCTCGCCCATCATGCAGGGCATGCACGGCGTGAGTTTTGAATCGGCCACGACGATGATCTCGGCCTACATGCTGGCGGGGGCGTTGGGCATGTTCGTGGGGGGTGTCGTGGCCGCGCGCATGCCGGCGGCCAGCGACCGCGTGGTGGCCTGGGCCATGGGCGCTGGCGCGGTGCTGATCGTGATCGTTGGCACGGGCTGGCTGGGCGGATTCGGTTCGATGGCGATGCTGGCGGCGACGGGTTTTGCCGTGGGCATTGGCGGGCCGAGCCGCGACATGATGATCAAGAAGGCCACGCCCCAGGGCGCTACCGGGCGTGTGTACGGCACGGTGTATTCGGGTCTGGACATGGGCTTTGCCATCGCGCCGCTGATCTACGGCGTGTTCATGGATCGCGGGCACTACAGCCTGACGCTGATGCTGGCGGCGGTGTTTCTGGCACTGTCGGTGGTGGCCGCGCTGGGGGTGGGCAAGCGCACGGTGGCGCAGCGTGCCGGGTAGGCTTTCACGACTGTCCAGGCGATACAGGTTTGAAGCGGGGTGGCGATATGAAAAGAAGAGCTGCTGCCGCCATATAAACGAGGGGAAGAGGCTATTTTGAAGACTTGAAAAATAAAATAGGTCCCCCCGTGGTGATACGTGTGTTGCCATGTTTCGCGTCGCATCGTCCGGGCACAAAAAAACCGGCTCCAGGGAGCCGGTTTTTTGTCTGTGCAAGCGGCGCGTGCCGCTGGCGGATCACGACAGGTGCGCGTTGATGAGCTTGGTCATCTCGAACATCGTGACCTGGGCCTTGCCGAAGATGGGCTTGAGCTTGGCGTCGGCGTTGATGTTGCGCTTGTTCGCGCTGTCCTGCAGGTTGTTGGCCTTGATGTATTCCCACACTTTCTTGGTTACCTCGGTGCGGGGAATTGGCTTGGCGCCGACCACGGCGGCCAGGTCGGCGCTGGGCGTCATGGCTTTCATGAAGGCGGCGCTGGGGGTGCGCTTCTTGGCCGGGGCGGCTTTCTTGGCCGGTGCCGCGGCTTTCGTTGCCGGAGCGGCTTTCTTGGCCGGGGCTTTCTTTGCAGTTGCCATGATTGTTGGTCCTTGTTTTGTCGGAAAAACCGGGTTGTCGTGCCAGCACTCGCGGGTGCATTTGCCGGCTGCCGGTGATGCTACTGGATAAGTAGCACCCTTCCAAGGGGAAACGCGGTTTTTCCCTCTGCGATGTTGCTTTTTTTCAGCGCTGACCGTTGGCGGATTCAACGGCGCGTATTCAACCTAGAAACGGCAGTTGACCGCTCGCCATCCTTGGGCAACCGGCATGAGCACTGACTTTCACGGCTTCGATCACATTCACCTGTTGGGTGAGCGCGCTATGCACCCGATCGCACCGCGCTGGCCGCGCCA
>JAUNUR010000085.1 GCA_030538085.1 Pseudomonadota bacterium
GTGGCGCCGCTGCCGCTGACCGTGTTGGTCGCCGGGTCGTAGCTGACCGTCAGCGGCATTTCTACCGGGCCGGTGCTGGCCTGGGTTTCGCCGGGAGCGTCGGCCGTGATGGTGGCGCCGTCCACCGGCTTGGTGCTGGGCACGACGCTGTAGCTGCCGTCAGGCTGGGCGGTGGTGGTGGCATCGGCCACGCCGTCGCCATTGAGGTCGATGCTCACGGTCTCGCCAGGGGTGGCGCCGCTGCCGCTGACCGTGTTGGTCGCCGGGTCGTAGCTGACCGTCAGCGATACGCTATTAGGCGCTTGAGTGGTGCTTGGTCCACTCTGATTGCCTGAATTATCGATAGCTACTGCCGTAACCAGTTCACCGCCAACAAGAGGGGCAGCACTAGTATCGATGGTGTAGTTGCCATTGGGGTCTACCACCGCGCTGTAATCAGGCCGCCCGTCGCCATTAACGTCCACTTCCACCGTGCTGCCTGGCTCAGCTTTACCACTGATGCTGCTGCCGTCGAGTGCAACAATCACCGTGGGCGCTGCTGGAGCATTGGTGTCGCTGGTGAATACCAGTGGGGCGCTGGGGGCACTTTCGTTACCTGCCGGATCGCTGGCGGTAACGGTGATGCTGTGACCACCATCTTTCAGCGGGGTGGTGGGCGTGATACTCCAGTTACCGCCAGCATCAACCACGGCGGTGCCGATAGGCACACCGTTGTCGTAAACCTTGATGGTGTCACCAGGAGTGGCGCCGCCGCCGCTGAAGGTCGGCTGGCTGTCGTTGGTACTGCCGCCAGCTGTGATAGGACCAACGATGCCAGACACATCGTCGATGACGGTGAAACCAGGAGCAACAGGGGCCGTGGTGTCAAGGAAAACACCAGTTCCAGGCAAGCTTTCGTTACCGGCTGCATCGGTTGCGGTGACCACCACCTTGGTGCCGGTGGTCAGGGGTGTTGGCGCCGTGGCGGCATAGTTTCCCTTGGCATCCGCAACCACCACCAGATCAGGCTTGCCATCGCCATTGAGGTCGATCTTGACCGTGCTGCCTGGCTCGGCCTTACCGGTGATCGTCATGCCGTCCTGGGCGACTTCAACCGTTGGCGCTACTGGCGCCGTGGTGTCGGCAACGGGTTTGGGCCCGGGTTTGCCAGAGCCACCGCCAGCACCCGCGGCACCGACAGCAATCGCTCCGAGTGCGGCGGCCGCTACACCTGGTGACAGCGCGCCCAGCGCCGCCGCCGGCAGCCACAGGGCGGCCAGCATCGATTCGCCGCCCAGCACCTGCCCGGCTTTGACACCATCCAGCAGCATGCTGATGGCATCGCTGGCCTGTGCGCTTTCGGGAATGTAGGAATAGTAGGCACCTGTTTCGTGCTGACCAATCACCAGGTTCGATGTGCCATCGCTGTAGCCCAAGCCACCGTCGGTGTAGTAGTTTTCGATGATCAGATCGGGTTGCTCGACGGCACCGCCTTCGAAGGCGATGTGCAAGTCCTTGCCCACGCGCTTGGTGGCGATGTTTTCCGGCCCGAATCCAGTGGCTTCATCCGTCAATTGGTATTTGACGTTGGCCTTGGCAAGCACCTTGACTGGCTTGCCCCGCATGCCAACGCCGCCGTTGCCGCCCTCGATCTGGAAGCGCGCCACGGTTGTGTTGATGTCGTTGACCTGCAGAAGAATGTGTTTCATGTCCATGATGGAACCTCGGCGGAAAACGCTGCCGACTGGATTGATGCCGCAGTCAGCCGGATACGGTTAATTGAAGAATGAAAGAAAAGGGCACATCACGACGCCTGGTCGCGAACGATCAAGTTATTTGGCGGCACCTGCGGCACTGCACTGGCGGGTGTCGATACGCGACAGGCTGTGGCTTTGTCCCTTGAGTGACTCGCTGGCGCGGGCAGCGTCCTGCTCCGACATGGACTGCACCTTGGGCTGGCCACCCGTCACTGGCACCAAATCAAAATAAAGTTCCTGCCCCACCGCAACGTTGACCAGTTGCGCGGGCGCGTCATAGTTTTTGTCGACGTATCGGCGGTTCACGTCGGTGAAGGCGGTGGTGATCCGCTTCGCGCCCGCGCACACCGCCACCTTGCGCGAGGCCCCAGCCAGCAGCGAGGCGGCGTATTGCCCGTCGACGAACACGTTCACCGCCGGGCCGTCCAGGGCTTTGTCACCGCGCGAGAACACCAGCGTCGCCACGCCTCCGGTGTTCGCTGCGCGCGTTGGCTCGGTGGCATGCTCCTTGAAGGTCACCCACTGCTCCACGGGCTGGCCCTCTTGCGGGCTGCCAGCGCCATGAACCGCGCAGGCGCTCAAGAACACCGTCAGCAGCAGACACACTGCAACACGAGTACTTTTTTTGCAATCAAAAATGGAAAAATTCATGTCGACTCCCTGTGTGCAATAAATTATTAAGCCAAGGGTTATCCCGTGACAACACCAAAAATTCGGGGTCGTGAAATAACACCGTTTTGCAACTTTGAGAACCGTAATGGCCTGTCTCACGGGCTTGAAAGTCCGTGAAAAAATTCACTTATATGTGGAGCCCCAGGCCTACCCTGGGCTTTGGTGATGAGCGCTGACGGCTCAGAGTCTGCTCAACCTAGAAACGGCAGTTGGATGCGCCCGAGCGTGCCGTGATGGGTGTGCCAGGCAAGACGCGAGGACGCGGCAGGCTCGTGCCTGCAAGGACGAGCAACGCGGCATGGCACGCCCAGCGCGGTGCGTTGTCGCGCTTGCCAATAGCTCGAGCTACTGGCAAAGGATGCAACGCCGCAGGGCGCCCGAGATCGGGGACAAGCGCGGCGCGAGGAGTTTGAGGACAGCCCCTCTAAGCGTCAGGCCTCGCGCAGCGCGTACCCCACGCCGCGCAGGGTGCGGATGGGGTCTTCCGTATCGCGCACCGCGCGCAGCTTGGCGCGCAGGGTCTTGATGTGGGCGTCCACCGTGCGGTCAAAGCTGTCGCCTGGGTCATCCCAGACGCGCTCCAGCAGTTCATCACGGGTAAATACCCGGCCTGGGCGCTGAATCAGCGTGGAAAGTAAACCATATTCGTAGCGCGACAGCTCCAGCGCTTGTCCGTGATAACGAATCAGGCGGCGCTGTTCATCCAGTAAAAATGGATGCTGAATACTGTTTACTTTTTTTTCAGTATTTTCCGGCACCTGGTTTAACGGAGCCAAAACCTGATTTTCTCTGGCGCCTGACGCCATGCGCTGGCTGCGCCGCAGAATCGTGCGCACGCGCGCCACCAGTTCACGTGGCGAGAACGGCTTGCCGATGTAGTCGTCGGCGCCCAGTTCCAGCCCCACCACGCGATCAATCTCGGATGAGCGGGCGGTGAGGAACAGCATGGGCACGTCTCGTCCACCAGGCACATCTTGCAAGCGGCGGAACAACTCGAAGCCGTTCATGTCGGGCAGGCCGACATCCAGGATCGCTAGTGCCGGCGGGCTGACTTGAAAGTGAGTGATCGCCTCGTGGGCACTGCCGCACGGCACGGGCTCGAAACCATCGCTGACCAGTGCGTAGACGATGGTATCGGCGATGCCCGACTCGTCTTCGACAACCAGGATGCGGGGTTTGTTCACGGGGACGATTATCGAGGTTTTCAAAAATCACGACAGCGCGGCCATGGAAAGGAACCTCCCTTCTCGCTTTGGGAGAGCTGGGGCGAGGGCAAGCATATGTAATGCCTTCACCTCATCCCGTCATTGCGGCGAAGGCCGCAATCCACACGGTGTCCGCGGGTGAATGCCGTGTCAAGGTGACGCTCCATGGATTGCAGCCTTCGCCGCAATGACGAGGGAATGTGAGGGGTCTTTCTGCTTGGTCCACGCTGTCGCAATTTTTGAAAATATCAATAGACCGCAAAACATGACCCGCCAGGGCTGCGCAGCAAGCCCACCCAACGGCCGCGGAGCAGGCCGCGCGGGAACGCCGTGGCCGGGGTCCCCCCGGCCACCAGCGTTGTCCCCAGCGGGGGATGGCGCGTCAGCGCCTCAGGGGGCGTCCTTTTTTTCCGGCAGCTCGATCTTCACCTCCAGCACTTCCAGATCGTCCTGACGCTCCAGGTTGACCTTGATGTCTTTCGGGTCGATCTGCACGTATTTGCTGATGACGGCGATCAAGTCACGCTGCAGGTCGGGCAGGTAGTCGGGCGCGAAGGCCGCGTGGCCGGCACGCTCGTGCGCCAGAATGATTTGCAGGCGTTCCTTGGCGACGCTGGCGGTCTTTTTCTTCTCGCCCAGCAGGAAGGTGAGAAAGGACATGGTTTACTTGCCCCCGAACAAGCGCTTCAAAAGACCGGGCTTTTCCGCGTCGATGTACCGAAGCGGAACATCGGAGCCCAGAAAGCGCTCCACCACGTCCATGTAGGCACCGGCCACGTCGGTGCCCTTTAAGTGCACGGCGGGCAGGCCCTGGTTGGAGGCCTGCAACACGGCCTCGCTCTCTGGAATCACGCCGATCAGCTTGACGCGCAGGATGTCCTGGATGTCCTCCAGGCTCAGCATCTGGCCATCGGCCACGCGGTTGGGGTTGTAGCGGGTGATGAGCAGGTGCTCCTTGATCGGCTCCTGGCCGTCGATGGCGCGTTGCGTCTTGCTGCTGAGCATGCCCAGGATGCGGTCGGAGTCGCGCACGCTGGAGACTTCGGGGTTGGTGACGATCAGTGCCTCGTCGGCGTAGTGCATGGCCATCAGGGCGCCGGTTTCGATGCCCGCGGGCGAGTCGCAGATGATGTACTCGAAATCCATCGCCGCCAGATCGTCCAGCACCTTCTTCACGCCTTCCTGCGTCAGCGCGTCCTTGTCGCGCGTCTGGCTGGCGGCCAGCACGAACAGGTTGTCGCACTGTTTGTCCTTGATGAGCGCCTGGTTCAGATTGGCCTCGCCCTGAATGACGTTGACGAAGTCGTACACCACGCGGCGCTCGCAGCCCATGATGAGATCCAGGTTGCGCAGGCCGACGTCGAAATCGATGACGGCGGTCTTGTGGCCTTTCAGGGCCAGGCCGGTAGAAAAAGCGGCACTGGTAGTCGTCTTGCCGACGCCTCCCTTGCCGGAGGTCACTACAACGATTTTGGTCATGAATATGCAGCCTTGGATCGTGCGGATGTATGAAAGGCGCCCGGTCAGCCCGGGATGGGTTCAAAAATCAGCTTGTCGCCCGCGTCGGTGGACTGCAGCCGCACACTGGCGGGCCGTCCCCACACTTCGGGCGGCAGCGGTTCGTCACTGGTGCGGTACACGCCGGCGATGGACACCAGCTCGGGCCGCATCTCGCGCGCAAAGATACGGGCCTCGGGCCAGCCCCGTGCGCCAGCGATGGCACGGCCGCGCAGCGGCGCGTAGACGTGGATGTGTCCATCGGCGATCACCTCGGCACCGGGATTGACCATGGCCATCACCACCAGATCACGCCCGCGCGCATACACCTGCTGACCCGAGCGCAAAGGCCGGTCAATGACCAGCGCGCCGGGCGTGGGCAGATCGGTGTGAGCAGGTTCGGGCGTGGCGGTGGCGGTAGCGGGCTCAGGCGGGCGCGGCGCGGCCTGCACGCGCACCTCGGGCGCCATGACCAGGCCGGCCTTGACAGCGGCGGCCATGTGCTCGTCGTTGCCTCCACGCACGGCCAGGGGACGCAGACGGCGCTCGCGCAGCAAGGCCATCAGTCGCACGAAATCAATCTCGGCATCCACCGCTTCGGGTGGCAGCTGCGCCATGTCGACGACCAGCAGATCGTCCTCGAAGAATTCCGGCATGTCGCCGTACTGCGCCAGCAACTCAGCGGCCAGCGTGTCGAGATCGGTCGATTTCAGGCGCAGTGCCAGCAGTGGCAAGCTAGCGCTCTTGATCTCGAAGGTGGAAGGGCTGCGGCCAGCGAGGGCGATGGACATGGGCGCGACAAGCGTCGGTAAAAACAGTCCACGGTGCGGACAAAAAGCTTGTTGATCTTAACAGTCACATCGAGCTGAGCCGGTTTCGGTGCATGTTGCGCTGCGATAGGGAAGCTCAATGTCTTTCCGAACTTTTAGAGGCTGTCCAGTTTTGATCTTTTGGTTTTTATATAAGAGTAGTAATCGTAGTAGGTGCCTTGCACTTTTGTGGACAACAAAGCCGGAGCCAGCACCCGCAAGGCTTTGTGGAGGAGTTCACCTGTGGGCAAACTGGCTGAGCGGGGTGGTCTGGTCTGGAACAACTTGCTGGCGAGCGCTTGGTTTGTGGATAAGCCGGTACTTGCGCCAGCACTGTCCACAGACTTGTCGGCTCACTTTTCAAGAATCCACTGAATCACCGCCTTGGCGATGAAGCCCACCATGCCGAAGGCCAGCGCCAGGAACAGCACGAAGGTGCCGAACTTGCCGGCCTTGGCCTCCCAGGCAAGCTGAGCGACGATGAAGACCATGTAGAGCATGAACGCGCCTACCCCAATGGTCAGGCCGAACCAGGCAACCTGCTCTTCGTTGAAGCCGAACATCTCAGCGCACTCCTTCTGGTATCTGACCCTCGGAATCACGCTTGCCCAGCGGTAGCCAAGCGAGTGGCGTGGTCAGGCCTGTCCGGTGCACGGCTGAGCGTTGCGGATTGCCGCGTTGCGACAGAGACGGCGAGGGCGGAGCGATGTAGGGCACGGTGCGCAGCTTAAGGCCAAGCCGTCGCCAGTGCGCTGATGCGGGGAATTTGATTGGCGAGTTGTTGGCAGTGGTGTCGCTTGCGCGAAACAAGCATTGCCAGCGCCGGCCTGACGAGGCAAAGAATCACCGGACAAGAGTGAAGAGTGCTGAGCAGAAAGAGGCTTGACTACAGCCTAGAAACGGCAGTTGACCGCTCGCCATCCTTGGATAGCTGGTATGGGCACTGGCTTTCGCAGCTTCGATCACACTCACCGGTTGGGTGAGCGCGCTATGCACCCGATCGCACCGCGCTGGCCGCGCCATGCGGCGTTGCTTGTCCTTGCAGGCACGAGCCTGCCGCGTCGTCCTCGCGTCTTGCTTGGCACGCCCATCACGGCGCGCTCGGGCGCATCCAACTGCCGTTTCTAGGCTACAGTCAGTCAGGCGGCGCATCCAGCGCCTGGATGGCCGGCATCCACCTGTTGATGCCGGCCATCAGGCGGTCAGCGGATCAAGCCATCAACGGCAACCCATGCCACCGCGCGGGCCATGGCCAGGGCCGCCCCATGGACCTCGCTTGCCGCCGCGCATGGCACGGTCGTCATACAGCTTTTGCTGCTCGGGCGAGAGCTGGGCGTAGAAAGTCTTGATGGCGTCGCTGCGCTGCTTCATCTGCGCCTGGCGCTCGGTGGCGAACTGCTCCAGGCGGTCGATGCGCTGCGGCGTGGTCAGCTTGTCGAACTCGGCGGAATTCATGCGGGGACCCAAGCGCTGTGCGTTGGCGGGCGGCTGCATGGCGGCGGTGTAGGCATTCCAGGCGCCTTCCTGCTCGGCGGTGATCTTCAACCGCGCCTTCAGATCGGCCATGCGCTGGGCGCGGCGTTCTTGCATGCGTTGCTGGCGCTGTTCCATCCGCTTCTGCCATTCAGCGGGGTCCATGCGCCCGCGCTGCTGCACGGCGGCCTCGCCCGCGGCGGGCTGCACGGGGGTGGGAGTCTGTGCGACGGCAAAGGCGCCGGTGGCGGCCAGCACGGCGGCGATGAAGAGGCGTTTCGGGGTCTGGGCCATGGTGTACTTCCTTTCAGGATCCGTGTTCATGATCAATGCGTGACCGGCGTCGGGATAAAGCTGACGCCGGCTTGAAAGGCAGTTTGCACACGGCGTGTATCGCGCCCATCAGCGGCGCATTTAGGTTTGTAAAGATGGGCGAAATTACGTTGGCGATGAGCCTCAGCGGCCCGCCAGCTCATCCAGGATGGGACATTCGGGCCGGTCGTCGCCGTGGCAATGGTGCAATAGGTCTTGCAGCGTCTTGCGCATGTCCTGCATGGCGGCTATGCGGCTTTCAAGCGCCGCCAGATGGCTTTGCGCGATGCGCTTCACGTCGGCGCTGGCCCGTTCGCGGTCGTGCCACAGGCCAACCAGCTCGGCGATCTCGGCCATCGAAAAGCCCAGCTCGCGCGAGCGCTTGATGAAACGCAGCGTGTGCACATCGGCCGGTGTGTACTGGCGGTAACCGCTCTCGGTGCGGGCCACGGCGCCCAGCAGGCCCAGCGCCTCGTAGTGCCGCACCATCTTGGCCGACACGCCCGAGGCGCGCGCCGCCTGTCCGATGGTGACAGGGCCAGTGGCGCCGCTCATGCCTCGACGCTGTAGCCTTCTTCCCTGATGGCGGCGGCAATCGCCTCGCGTGGCTGGGTGGAGCTGACTTCCACCAGGTTGCTGGCGCGGTCGATCTTGACCTCGGCCCCGCCGTCGATCTGCTTGATGGCGCGGGTAATGGCGGCCTCGCAATGGCCGCAGGTCATGCCGGTGACGGTGAATTGCTGTTGCATGGCGTACTCCTTGAGTGGATGGGGTGGCTCAAAGCATAGCTTGAGGCCTGCCATGGTGGGAAGGTCAAGGGTTCGCGAAGAAGGACTGCGGTCTCAACGACATTGCTGCTGTATCGGTGGTGTTCACGGTGTCATAAGAAGCTGGACGCAAATGGTACCTTGACACAAAATACTTTGACAGAGCAATAGACGGTATAACAATTGAATTAATAATATTAAGGGTAAGTTATGTCTAATCGTGTGTACCTTTATTGTACAAATTTTAAATCAATACCAAAGCCGGATGAATGGGATGCTTTTAATAGACAATCAGGTGTTGAATATGAGGCCAAAGCATGTATTCCAATTTTTTGGCTGTGCTTGTTCTCTATTTCTGATATAAAAATAGTTTCATCTGATCATAATGGTTTTGATGATGATTGGCGTCCTTATGCTTATCTTTTATGTAGTCGGCAGTCGGGTATTGAGCGCTTACGTGTTCGGTCATTAATGATAAAAAATGCTCTAGGTGATATACGATTTTCTCTTTATAGCGAATGGCTCCAACGCATGGAGAACGAGCCATATGACAATGTCTTGGTGCTAACAGAGGAACTTGATTGGATGGAGCAGGAAGAAGGGGCCTTGGAGAAGATGCTGATAAAATCATTGCAGCATCTTGAGAAAGTGAGCGCCGAAGGCAGCATGAAAATGAGTAATGCAATGAACGATATAGCTGGACTTTGGTCGGAGGAAACTCTAAATGAATGCGAATCGTATGAACTTTCAGGGAATGCAAATGAAAATCCTTCATGGCCTCTCCCCTTTGTCAAAATTTCCAAGAATGCGGGCGTCGTAATACCCAATAAGCCTTGGTGGATTTTTTGGCGATAAATTTCGATCAGTAAGAATTAATTCAATGGAATGTCCTGAAAATTGAGACGATTTGGTAGCGGAGCGCTTGACCTTCCCACCATGTCAGCCTTCACACTGCCCGCATGACCGATCAAGCAAGCACTTCCACCCTGGACCTCGGCGTTGGAGGCATGACCTGCGCCAGTTGCGTGGGCCGTGTCGAAAAGGCGCTGAAGAAGGTGCCTGGCGTGCAGGACGTGGCCGTGAACCTGGCAACGGAGTCGGCGCGCATCACCTACGCGGGTGGCGGAGACATGGGCGCCGCGCCGCGCCGCGAGAGCCTGGAGCCGCTCTTGCGCCGCGCCGTGCGCGATGCCGGCTACGAGCCGCGCGCCGCCGATGCGGCCGTCGACACCGTCGGCGCCGGCCCGTGGGCGGGCTTTGCGCCCATCGGCATCGGCCTGCTGCTGTGCGCGCCGCTGGTGCTGCCCATGCTGTTGATGCCTTTCGGCATCCACTGGATGCCGCCACCGTGGGTGCAGTTCGTGCTGGCCACGCCGGTGCAGTTCTGGCTGGGGGCGCGCTTCTACAAGTCGGCCTGGGGTGCCATCAAGGCGCGCAGCGGCAACATGGAACTGCTGGTGTCCATCGGTACCACGGCGGCGTGGCTGTTGTCGATGTGGCTGTGGCTGGGCAAGCCGCATGCGGATGGGTATGTGCCGCACCTGTATTTCGAGAGTGCTGCGGTCGTCGTCACGCTGGTGCGCCTGGGCAAGTGGCTGGAAGAGCGCGCGAAGCGCCAGACCACCGCCGCCATCCGCGCGCTGCACGCGCTGCGGCCCGAGGTGGCGCACCTGATCGACTGGGATGGCAGCGAGAAGGACATCCCCGTGGACGAGCTGCGCACCGGCGACCAGCTGGCCGTGCGCCCCGGCGAGCGCGTGCCGGCCGATGGCACGGTGGTGGAAGGCGCCACGCAGGTGGATGAATCCATGCTGACCGGCGAGCCGCTGCCGGTGGGCAAGGCTGTGGGCGATACGATGACTGGCGGCTCGATCAACGGCGACGGCCGCGTGCTGCTGCGGGTGACGGCCGCCGGCAGCGAGAGCGTGCTGGCGCACATCATCCGCCTGGTGCAGGACGCGCAGGCGGTGAAGGCGCCGGTGCAGCGGCTGGTGGACAAGGTGAGCGCGGTGTTCGTGCCGGTGGTGATGGGCATCGCGCTGCTGACCTTCATCGGTTGGTGGCTGGCGGGCCTGGGCACCGAGACGGCCATCATCCGCGCCGTGGCCGTGCTGGTCATCGCCTGCCCGTGTGCGCTGGGGCTGGCGACGCCCACGGCCATCATGGCGGGCACGGGGGTGGCAGCGAAGTTCGGCATTCTGATCAAGGACGCCGAGGCGCTGGAAATTGCGCACAAGGTAGACACCGTGGCCTTTGACAAGACCGGCACGCTGACGCAGGGCCAGCCGCGCTTGCTGGCGCTGGTGCCTGCGCTGGGCGTGGGCGAGGCGGCGGCCTTGAAGACGGCGGCCAGCCTGCAATCGGGCAGCGAACACCCGCTGGCGCGCGCGGTGCTGGATGCGGCGCGCGAGCGCGGTGTGGGTTTTGACGCGCCGCAAGACGTGCGTGCCGTGCCGGGGCGCGGCACGCAGGGGCGCGTGGCTGACCACGAGGTGCTGATTGGCAGCCAGCGCTGGATGCGGGAGCTGGGCGTGGATTTGCAGCCGTTTGATGCCGCGGTACAGAAGCAGCAGGCGCAAGGCGCCACGCTTTCCATGGTGGCCGTGCGCACGGGCGATGCTGAAACGCCACGGGCCGTGGCTCTGCTGGCCTTTGGCGACGAGCCCAAGCCCGGCGCGCGCGCGGCCATCGACACGCTGCATGCGCGCGGCGTGCGCGCCGTGATGATCAGCGGCGACAACCGCGCCGCCGCCGAGGCCATGGCGCGCCGCCTGGGCCTGAAGCCCGAAGACGGCGAGGTGTTGGCCGAGGTGCTGCCGGGGGACAAGGCGGCGGCGGTGCAGGCGCTGCGCGCGGGCGCTGCGGTGATTCCCCCTCTCCCCGGTGGGGGAGAGGGCTGGGGTGAGGGTGGGGAGCTTTTGCTTTCCCCTGCACTGGATTCCAGCCCGCGACCCTCACCCCAACCCTCTCCCGCCAGCGGGAGAGGGGGCAAGACAGCCCCTGCAGGAACGCGCATCGTCGCCATGGTGGGCGACGGCGTGAACGACGCGCCTGCGCTGGCCGCCGCCGACGTGGGCCTGGCCATGGGCAGCGGCACCGACGTGGCCATGCACGCGGCCGGCATCACGTTGATGCGCGGCGACGTGGCGCTGGTGCCGGCGGCGCTGGACGTGTCGCGCCGCACCGTCGCCAAGATCCGCCAGAACCTGTTCTGGGCCTTCGTCTACAACGTGGCTGGCATTCCGCTGGCGGCCTTTGGTTACCTGAGCCCGGTGGTGGCGGGCGCGGCCATGGCACTCAGTTCGGTCAGCGTGACCAGCAATGCGTTGCTGTTGCGGCGCTGGCGGCCCATGAAATCAAGCGATAACGATTCAACAGGGAATGCAGGTATGAATAAGTGAGCGGCGAGTGCATGTTGAATATGCGCTAGAACCTGTTTTTAGTAGCAAAGAAAGTTGATAAGTCCCCCTTGCACTGTCCCAGGCATGCCCTTGATATGCGTTGCGACGATGGGCGGGCGCCGCACTACACTTGGCCGACTATCGACAAGGAGACTCACCCCATGAAACACCGGAGCCTGGAGATCATCCGCGACGAGCACTCGTCGCTGGCCGCCATGCTGCAATCCATGCGCATGCTGGTTGACCGCGGCCCGCGCGACAACCCGAAGAATTTCTTCGACGTGCTGCGCGCCATGCTGTTCTACATCGACGAATTTCCCGAGCGCCTGCACCACCCCAAGGAGAGCGAGCTGCTGTTTCCGCGTGTGCTGAAAGCCGCGCCTGACGTTGGCGTGGCCATTGCCCGGCTGGACCGCGACCATGAATACACCGAAAAGGCGGTGCGCGACATTCAGCACCTGCTGCTGGGCTGGGAGCTGCTGGGTGAATCGCGCCGCCAGACCTTCGTGGCCGCGTTCGACCGCTACGTGAACCTGTACCTGGCGCACATGCAGCTGGAAGAGCAAGAGATCCTGCCCGCCGCCGTGAAGCACCTGACCGAGGCCGACTGGCAGGCGCTGGACGCCGAGTTCGAGAAAAACTGCGACCCGCTCACCGGCAAGTACAAGCCCGACCCGGTGTACGAGCAACTGTTCACCCGCATCGTGCAGAACGCGCCCGCGCCCATCGGGCTGGGCGAGGGCTGAAAAGGCACTCCGCGCCAACCAGACTACAGGCCGCCTTGCGCGGCCTTTTTGCTGGTTGTGATTTGTACTGCACCCCAGTATGGCCTAAACTGTTTCTGATGCTGCCTGTGCACGATGCCATGACGGAATGACCTTGCTGCGCTTCGATGACAGCGGCTGCGCCGCCATGACACCTGCGAAGTGCAAGGCCGCTTGCGCACCACCGGGGTCATTTCGTCATGACGCCGCGCAGCGGCGAAATCATTCCGTCATTCATTCAGAGTACCCCGCCATGCCCCATTCACCCGACGACAAAAAACGCGCCATCACGCGCCTGCGCCGCATCCGCGGCCAGGCCGAGGCGCTGGAGCGCAGCATCGCCGAAGGTGCCGACTGCGGCCCCGTGCTGCAGCAATTGGCCGCGATGCGCGGTGCCGTGAACGGCCTGATGGCCGACGTGCTGGAAGGCCATCTGCGCGAGACCTTCGACCATGCCGACTGCGGCATCGAAGCCCTGCAAGACCCCGCCCACGCGCGCATGCACGAGGCCATCGACGAGGTGGCTTCGCTTGTCCGCTCGTACTTGAAATGAGCACCCCCCTGAGTCGCCTGCGGCGCCTTCCCCCCTCTCCTGCGGGAGGGGGGACAACGCCAGTGGCCGGCGCAGGTCCGGCCACGGCGTTCGCTGGCATGGCCTGCTCCGCGGCCTTCCGCGCCGTGCGAACTTTTCACCACCCATGACCCCAGGAGATAAGCCATGAAATCCCGCGCCGCCGTTGCCTTTGCCGCTGGCCAACCGCTTGAGATCGTCGAGATCGACGTCGCCCCGCCGAAAAAGGGCGAGGTGCTGGTCCGCATCACCCACACCGGCGTCTGCCACACCGACGCCTTCACGCTGAGCGGTGACGACCCCGAGGGCATCTTCCCCGCCGTGCTGGGGCACGAGGGCGCGGGCATCGTGGTGGAGTGCGGCGAGGGCGTGACCAGCGTGAAGCCGGGCGACCACGTCATTCCGCTGTACACCGCTGAATGCGGCGAATGCCTGTTCTGCCAAAGCGGCAAGACCAACCTGTGCGTGGCCGTGCGCGCCACGCAGGGCAAGGGCGTCATGCCCGACGGCACCACGCGGTTCAGCTACAACGGCCAGCCGGTGTATCACTACATGGGCTGCTCCACCTTCAGCGAATACACCGTGGTGGCCGAGGTGTCGC
>JAUNUR010000006.1 GCA_030538085.1 Pseudomonadota bacterium
GCCGCAATGACGGGATGAGGTGAAGGCATTACATAGGCTTGTCCTGAATGACGAAGCTCTCTCAAGAAAACGTTTTGTAAATCATTGATTTTCTTCAGGTACACCGGCCCTGCTGGCGGGGTTGGGTTGCTCAATAGGTTGAACCAGCAACCGCCCGATCACCCACCACTCCTCTTCCGTCACCGGCGTGATCGACAGCCGATTCCCCCGCTTCAGCACCTGCATCCCGGCCAATTCCGGCACCGCGCGCATCTCCCCCAGTCCCAGCACGCGCGTCTTGCGCAGCGCCTGCACGTCCACCAATTGCCAGCGCGGCGCGTCGGGCTTCGACTTCGCGTCAAAGTAAGGCGACTCCGGATCGAACTGCGTCGGATCGGTCCTCGCGCCCGAGGCCACCCGCGCAATACCGGCGATGCCCGGCTCGGCGCAACTGGAGTGGTAGAACAGCACGCCGTCGCCCACGCGCATGTCGTCGCGCATGAAGTTGCGCGCCTGGTAGTTGCGCACGCCAGTCCAGGGCACGGTTTGGCCGGGCGCGGCCAGCGCGTCGTCGATCGAGCACTCGTCGGGCTCGGATTTCATCAACCAGTATTGCGGAACGGCCATGGCGGACATATTTTGACGTGGCACGAAAAAAATGCCGCGAACGCCAAGCGCGCTCATCAACCCACTGGCCAACACCCAGCGGCGGCGCTGAAGCGGCAGTCGGCACATGCAACAACTCCACACGGATTTCATGCAGCGCCAATAAAAATGTCATCACAAATCACTAGGGTACGTGCACCGCCCGCGTTGGCGGTTTTCCAAAGGTAGTCCCTGGTGGTTCGCGCTCCTTCCCTTGCCACGCTTCTTGGCGTGTTCGTGATTTCCTCCCTCCTGATCGCGTCCGGCCTGCTGCTGACCGGGCAGCCTCTGAACACCACGTGGTTCGTGTGGATCAATGCAGGGCCAATGACAGCACACGCGCTGGCCGTCCACCTGACGCTGCTGGGCAGCGGCTACGTGGTGATCCTGCTGATGCTGGCTCTGGACCGGGGTCACGGCGTGGGGCCGGCACTGGCCTTGCGCACGGTGCTGATCGGCGCCGTGTTGACCCGCGTGGGCAAGGCGGCACTGGCCGAGCCGCGCCCGCTGCAAGTGCTGGGCGCCGATGTGGTTCAGGTGGTTGGCTTGCCCCTAGCGGGCTCCAACGCCATGCCGTCGGGGCATACGCTGACGGCCTTCGCCGGGGCGCTGGCCTTGTGGTGGATCTGGCGATCAACGTCGAACAACAGCCGCGGCGGCGCCCCTGCCTTGCTGATGCTTGTCATGGGCTTGGCCACGGGCGTGGCCTGGTCGCGCATGGCCGTGGGCGCCCATTGGCCCGCTGACGTGCTGGCCGGCGCGGGCTGCGGCTTGCTGACGGCGACCCTGGCGGCGCTGTGGGAGCGCCACGGCCAATGGGCGCGCGTCTTGCGCCAGCGCCTGGCGCAGTGCATGGTGGCCTTGCTGGAGATCGCGATCGCGGCGGTCTGGCTCAGCCTGGATCTGCATGAGCCCGGCACACAAACGCTGCAATTGTTCGTGGGCGCCATCGGCCTGACCAGCGGCGCGTGGCGTCTATGGCGCCACATGCAACCGGCGTCCGCCGCACGCCCGGCTCAAGACCGCATTGCCGCCCTATGAGCGGCCCTCTTCCACTGACCACCGCTCCCCTGTCCACGCACACCACCAATGCACCCCGGTCAGCAGCGTGCTGGCCCACGCCCGCGTTCTGGCTGCTGCTGGCGCTGCCACTGCTGCTGGGCCTGGGCAGCTACCCGTTGTTCGACGTGGATGAAGGCGCTTTTTCGGCGGCCACCTGGGCCATGCTGGACAGCGGCGACTGGGGCCACACCACGCTCAACGGCGCACCGCGCTTCGACAAACCAATCCTGGTGTACTGGCTGCAGGCCGCCAGCGTAGCCCTGCTGGGGCTGAACGAATGGGCGCTGCGGCTGCCATCCGCGCTGTGCACCTGGGCCGCGGCGCTGGCGGCGGGGCGCTTCGTCGCCCAGCGCGGCGGCGCGCGCGCCGGACAACTGACGGCGCTGGTGCTGGTCACTGCCTTCGGCCCCTGGGCCATGGCGCACGCGGCCACGGCTGACGCGCTGCTTAACCTGCTGCTGATGCTGACCGCGCTCGATGTATGGCGCCACCTGGAAAGCGGCCAGCGCGCCCCACTGCGCCGCGCCGCCGTGTGGGTCGGCCTGGGCCTGCTGACCAAGGGGCCCATCGCCGTGCTGGTGCCCGGCGCCGCGCTCGGCCTGTGGGTGCTGACGCGGCGCGACTGGCCCGCGCTGCGCCGCGTGCTGGGCGACCCCATCGCCTGGCTGCTGGTGCTGGCGGTGGCCGCACCCTGGTATGCGTACGCGCTGCACCGGCACGGCATGGACTTCATCGCCGGCTTCATCCTCAAGCACAACGTGGGCCGCTTCACCGGGCCGATGGAAGGGCACGGCGGCAGCCTGCTGTATTACGTGCTCATCGTGCCGCTGCTGTGGCTGCCATGGACGCCGCTGTGGGCCAGCCTGTTGCCGCGCTGGCGCGCGCTGTGGTGCGATGCGCAAATGCGCTTCTGGCTGTGCTGGGCGGGCTTCGTCCTCGTGTTCTTCAGCCTGTCCGGCACCAAGCTGCCGCACTACAGCCTGTACGCGGGGCCGGGCCTGCTGATGCTGACCGGCTGGGCGCTGGCACGGGCCGAGCCGGGCCGCGCGCCGCGCACCGCCCTGTGGATCGCTCTGGCGCTGCTGGTGGCGGGGCTGGGCGGCGTGCCCTGGCTGCTGCAATCGGGCGCGCTGCCCATCGACGACACGCTGTACGCCGCGCTGCTGCACGGCGCGCCGGCGCCAGTCGTTGTGCTGGCCGTCGCCGCCGCGCTGCTGGCGGCCATTGGCGCGCTGGCGCTGTGGGCGGGCCAGCCGTTCAGCACGCGCTTCGCCGCCGCTGCCTGGCTGGTGGCCGTGGCGCACGGCCTGTTCGCCACGCCCTGGCTCGGCGATGCGCTGCAAGGCCCCATCAAGCGCAGCGCCATCGCCGCGCGCGCCGCGGCGGGCGATGCGCCGGTGGTGCAATGGAACGTATCGTGGCCCAGCTCCGGCGTGTACCTGAACCGCGTGGTGCCGGCGCGCGAGCCGCAACCGGGCGAGCTGGCCATCACCCGCGTGGACCGGCTACCGTCCGGTGTGCCCGTCACCGTGCTGCGGCAAGAAAACGGCGTGGCGCTGGTGCGGCGCGAGGCGCCCTGAAATTCAAGACGAATCGGGCTTCAGTCCTAGCTCAGAAAGCGCGAGCTGCTATGGATTTTGAAGAATCAGCCTTGACCGCGATGGCACCAGCGGATGACGGCGACGCCAAGATGGGGCGTGAATCATGATCTGGCCCCATCTTCCTTATCCGACTGCATTGGCTCTGACTCCTACCGGTCGCTCGCCTTCAGGTATTGAATCGCGCTCTCGAGTTCACAAACACGCTGCTTCAGCATCTCTCTCGACCAGTCCCCCACAATCACAGGTGCGCGTGTGCCATCCTGCGCGAGCATTGATTGCGACCAGACGAATTGGAAGTGTGTCTCCCGAAATTTCAGCCATTCTCGTTGAGCCTCAATGAGCAATTTCCGGTCAGTGGTGGAGACTTTCGACTGGAGCGTCTGATACGCGGCATTGAGTCGCTTATCCCAAGCCTCGTACGCGCGCCCCTGCGCGTCGCGCATTTCTGAGGTAACGCCGCCAGACTTCTCCAAGTCTTGTTCCAGCACCAGATCAATCGGGTCGGGCTTGTCGCCCCAGCAGAACGGCGGCGGTGCCGCGCCAACGCAAGTACAGGCCGAAATCGAAGCAATTGCAAGGAAGCGTCGAAACATGACATACACCCCAGGTGTAACGAATCGAATGGAAGGAACTTCACCGGCCCGAGGTGCCTGCTGTGTTGCGGAGTTCGGCATCAAAGTGCCACGATGGGAAGTACAGTTTTTCATCGACCACCTTCAAGAGGGAGAAAGTCCATGCGCATTGTCACCATCGGCATCGACCTCACCAAGAACCAGTTCGCCATCCACCGTCATTGGGGTCACGTAACTGAGGGGCAAATCACGGTTTCATGCAACTGAAACGAGGCGCCGAACAACGACTTTGCGCTGCATCACGGCCAAGACCACTCCCACAAAAAAAGCACGCTACCCCTTGCCTAACAAGGGCTGAAAGCTACCAAAATCATAGTCATGCAACGTATTCGTCCGCCGCGATGCGCCCCGCCTCCACCGTCAGGCGGCGCTGGCACAGGGCGGCGATGGCGCGGTCGTGGGTGACCAGCACCAGCGTGGTGCCCTGCTCGCGGTTCAGGTCGAACATCAGTTCCATCACCTTCTCGCCGGTAGCGAAGTCGAGACTGCCCGTGGGCTCGTCGGCCAGCAGCACCGACGGATGCACCACGAAGGCGCGCGCCAGCGCCACGCGCTGCTGCTCGCCACCCGACAGCACCTTGGGGTAGTGGCCCAGGCGCTCGGCCAGGCCCACGCGCTTGAGCATCTCGGTGGCGGCGGCGCGCGCATCGCGCCGACCAGCCAGCTCCAGCGGCAGCATCACGTTTTCCAGCGCCGTCAGGTTGCCCATGAGCTGGAAGCTCTGAAACACGAAACCCACCTTGCGCGCGCGCAACGCGGCACGCTCGTCCTCGCCGACAGCGAACAAATCCTCGCCATCCAGGCGAACTGTTCCGCGCGTGGGAGTATCCAAACCGGCAATGATCGACAGCAGCGTGCTCTTGCCCGAGCCCGAGGCGCCGACGATGGCCACCGTCTCGCGCGGGGCCAGGCTGAAGTGGATATCGCGCAGAATATCCAGCGTGCCGGTGGAGTCGGTGACCGATTTGAAGACATGCTCCACCGCGATGATGGGGGAGCGCGATGCGTCGGGCGGCATGCCGCCGGGCTTGGTTTCCGTCATTGAAAGGCTGTTTTCTTGAATCGACGTCACTTTATCCGTTCCAGCGCCGCAACCCTGGCGCTCGGGCTTTTGGCCAGCACGGCGGCATTGGCCGCCGGCACGCCCACCATCCTGGTGGTGGGCGATTCACTGAGCGCCGAATACGGCATCGCCCGCGGCACCGGCTGGGTGGCACTGCTGGAGAAGAAGCTCGCCACTGAGAAGATCGCCGCCAAGGTGGTCAACGCCAGCATCTCGGGCGACACCACGGCCGGCGGGCGTTCGCGCCTGCCCGCGTTGCTGAAAGCGCACCAACCCGCCATCGTGGTGATCGAGCTGGGCAGCAACGACGCGCTGCGCGGCCTGTCGCTCGACATGACCGCCGCCAACCTGACGGCCATGACGCAGGCCGCGCAAAAAGCCGGCGCCCAGGTGCTGCTGGCCGGCATGCAGATGCCACCCAACTACGGCGCCGACTACGGCCAGCGCTTCTTCGGGCTGTACCCGCAGGTCGCCAAGGCGCAGAACGCGGCGCTGGTGCCCTTCTTCCTGAAGGGCGTGGCCGACCGCGACAACGCGCTGGAGCTGTTCCAGAAAGACCGCATCCACCCCACGGCCGAGGCACACCCCATCATCCTGGGCAACATGTGGCCCGAACTGAGCAAGTTGCTGAAAAAAACCAAGTGAGTGTTCACCCCATCGCCGCCGCCGACGCGCTGACACGCCTGCACGAATTCAGCGCCGTCATCGACGCGCGCAGCGAGAGCGAATACGCGCTCGACCGCCTGCCCGGCGCCATCAACTGGCCGAGCCTGAACGACGAGCAGCGCGCCCGCGTCGGCACGCTGTACAAGCAGGTCAACCCGTTCGAGGCGCGCAAGCTGGGCGCCGCGCTGGTGGCGCGCAACATCGCCGCCCACATCGAGCGCGAGGCCATGGACAAACCCAAGAGCTGGCAGCCGCTGGTGTACTGCTGGCGCGGCGGCCAGCGCAGCGGCGCGCTGTCGCTGGTGCTGGGGCAGATCGGCTTTCGGGTGACGATCATCGAAGGTGGCTACAAGGCCTTTCGCAACGCCATGCTGGCCGATTTGCCGGCGCAGGCGCGGCGCCTGCACTACCGCGTGGTGTGCGGGCCAACCGGCTCGGGTAAGACGCGCCTGTTGCACGCGCTGCAGGGTGCCGGTGCGCAGGTGCTCGACCTGGAAGGGCTGGCGCACCACCGCGCCTCGGTGCTGGGGCTGATTCCCGGCCAGCCGCAGCCGTCGCAAAAGCAGTTCGAGATGCGCGTGTGGAATGCCCTGCGCCACTTCGACGCTGAGCGCCCGGTGTACGTCGAGGCCGAGAGCAAGAAGGTCGGCAACTGCACCGTGCCCGATGCGCTGATGGACATGATGCGCGCCAGCCCCTGCCTGCGCGTGGATCTGTCCGACGACGAGCGCGTGGCGCTGCTGCTGGAGGACTACCCCTTCTTCGTCACCGACGCCGATTTCTTCTGCCGCCGGCTCGATACGCTGGTCACGCTGCGCGGGCGGGCGGTAATCAGCGAATGGAAGGCACTGGTGGCGGCTGGTCAGACCGAAGCGGTGGTGCGCGATCTGCTGGCCGTGCACTACGACCCGGGTTACGACACGTCCACGCGGCGCAACTTCGCGCGCTTCGATCAGGCGGTGCCGGTGGTCTTGGCCAACCGATCACCCCAGACGCTGGCGGCGGCAAGCGCGGCGATCTTGAGGCTTGAGCTTGAGGATGGGGTGACGACCGCCGCGTGACGCGCGGCATTCAACCTAGAAACGGCAGTTGGATGTGCCCGAGCGTGCCGTGATGGGCGTGCCAGGCAAGACGCGAGGACGCGGCAGGCTCGTGCCTGCGAGGACGAGCAACGCGGCTTGGGCAGCGAGCCAGCGCGGTGCGATCGGGTGCATAGCGCGCTCACCCAACAGGTGAACCTGATCGAAGCTGTGAAAGTCAGTGCTCATGCCAATTGTCCAAGGATGGCGAGCGGTCAACTGCCGTTTCTAGGTTCAACTGCCGTTTCTAGGTTGAAAATCTCCATGGGTTCAAGCCCCATCAGGCTGAAGCCACCCAGCAGGTGGCGCAGGGCGCTATCGCATCAAGAGCAACCGCGTCAATCACCACCACCGTCGCCACCGCCATCGCCGCCGTCAGTGGCATCGGCGGCATCATTTTCCAGCTCGGGGTTGTAGGCTGCGTCGCCCTCGCCGGCCGGGTTGGACTTGCGCTCGGCCTTCTGGCGCGCTTTCTCTTCTTTCTTGCGTTTTTTCTCCAGCTCGCGCTGGCGTTTCTCGTAACCGTAATTGGGGGTTGCCAAACCGTGATCTCCTTCGTGGTTCCAGCCCACTGTAGCAGGCGCTGCCCTGGCTCTTGCCCGGCCCCACGCAGCCCGGCCAAGGGCGATCAGCCAGCTTCTATCGCGCAGGCACCTATTCCGGCTGGCGCCACATGCGCTGCCACACCTGCCGCCAGGCGGCGCCGATGCCTTCGCGCGAGAGCGCCGCGCCCTCGCCCACCGCCGCGCGGGCCGGCGGCATGGCCTGCCACGTTCCACCCTGCCGCCGCGCCACGGCGAAGTTGAAGCTGTAGGCCGGCTCCAGCCCCATGCGCAGGTCGCTCAGCACCAGCACGTCGCCCTGCTGGCGTGCGCGCATGAAGCCGCCGTTGAACCACGTCAGCCGCCGCACCGCCGGCAGGTGCTCCGCCGCCTGCAGTGCGGCTACATCGGTGACGTGCGGCGCAAAGCGCATTGGCCCGTGGTCGGCCACCACCGAGCGGTCGCCGATCAGATAACCATCAGGCGTCATCACCACCACGCGGTACAGCAACGTGTTGAACGGCGTGGCAACCGAAAAGCGCGGCGCATCGGCCAGGCCCATGGTGGCCAGCGTGGCGGCCGCGGCGCGCTCCACCATGCCCTTGGCCAGCACCGACCAGCCGAGGTAGGCCGTGGACACCACCAGCCCCGCCACCAGAACGCGCTGCGCCAGCCGCCGCTCACGCGCCAGCCAGGCCACGATGCAGGCCAGCAGCAGCCACACGGTGTAGAGCGGATCGATGATGAACACCGTGGACCACCAGGTGGGCTGCACCGGCAGCGGCCAGAACAGCTGCGTGCCGTACGAGGTGAAGGCGTCCAGCAGCGGGTGCGTGATGAGCACCGTCATGATGGCCCACAGCCAGCGCCGCGGCGCCTGCGCCACGCGCCCGCCGCGCTGGCGGAACGCCCACCAGATGAACCACGCCACGAAGGGCAGCACGAACAGCGAATGCGAAGCACCGCGGTGCAGCGTCATCAGCGCAATCGGATCGCTGGTGAAGCGCGTGATGACCAGCCCATCCAGATCGGGCAAGGTGCCCAGCGCCGCGCCCGCCAGCAGCGCCGCGCGGCGGTGGGCCGGCGGCGCAATGGCGGCGGCCACGGCGCCGCCGAGAACGATTTGTGAGAGTGAATCCATTGCTGATCGTTGACTGTGCGTGGGTCGGGCTCGAGCCTGTGCACGCTACTTGTGGAGGTGTGAACAGGCCCCGGTGTGCTGTCCCGCAAATAGCTTGCATCTGAAATCGCACCTTCGCCTGCGTGGCGGCGTTGCAAACCCTCGCATACGACTAACTCATCGGCCGGGGTAATAACGGTAATGGCCCGTGATGGGGTAGGCCAGCAGCACATCCTCTTCGGCGCTGCCCGCGCCGATGTTGTGAATGATCAGCGGGCGCTGGCCATCAGGAACCCGCCGGTCGGACACGATACCGATGTGCGGCAGATTGCCGGGCAACCTCCAGGTCACCAGATCGCCCGGCCGGTAGTGGCTCGTGCCCTCGCGCAGCGGCAACTTGCTGCCATGGCGGGTGAAGAAGGTTTGCAGATTGGGCACCCGGCGGTGGTCAATGTTGCGGTCGGTGCTCCGCAGGCCCCACAGGCGCGGGTAGGCGGAGAAATTTCTCTTCATGTCCTCGTGCACGCGCTGCTGCAAGTCCACGCCCAGGGCGCGGTAGGCCCGTATAACCACATCGGTGCAAACGCCCCGGCCTTCGGGCACGTCACCGCCAGGGTAGGCCAAGACCACGTAGGCCGGGTCATACACCTCGTTGGTATCGACGCGAGATCGCGCGGCACCAATCAACCGCGCCGGTGACGATGCCAAGACACGGGCGCCATCCGCCCGCAGGTTGTCACCTGTCGACGCGGGCACACTCCGCTGGCCCCAGGCACCAGAGGCCACCGCTGCCATGCCGCAGGCCAATGCCCATGGCAGCAACCATCGCATGCGCGATGGCGCCATTAATCGTCGAGTCTTCATCATCATCCGCCCAGCGCCGCCGCCAGCGCCTGCGCCAGATCGGCCTGCAGGTCGGCCACGGCCTCCAGGCCCAGTGAGAAGCGCACCAGCGTGCCGCGCGCCAGATGCGCGGGCCATTGCGTGCGCATGCTGGCCAGGTCGTAAGGCACCACCAGGCTCACCGGCCCGCCCCAGCTGTAGCCCAGCTTGAACAGCTTCAGCGCATCACAGAACGCATCGACCTGCGACGCTGAAAAGCGCTCGTCCACGATCACGCTGAACAGGCCGGCCGCGGCACCATCGCCACGCGCGTCGGCAGCGCCGCACACCGCGCGCCAGGCGGCATGGCCCGGCGCGTCGTCCAGCGCCGGGTGCAGCACCTGTGCGAAGGCCGCCTGCCCGCTGCACCAGCGCGCCAGCTCGCGCGCCGCCTGGTCCTGCGCGCGGTAGCGCAGGCCGATGCTGGGCAGCGCGCGCAGCACGGCCTCGGCATCGTTGGCGCCCACGCCCAGGCCCAGGCGCATGTGGGTCAGCTTGATCTTCAGGTGCAGCGCCTCGTCGCGCGTGGTCACGCTGCCCATCAGCACGTCGCCACCGCCGCTGGGGTATTTGGTCAGCGCGTGGGCCGACACGTCGACGCCCAGGCCCTGCCCGTCCAGGTCGAAGGCGTTGAAGGCGATGCCCGCGCCCCAGGTGTTGTCGAGCGCGCTCAGCACGCCGCGCTCGCGGCACAGCCGCACCTGCGCGATCAGGTTGGGAAACTCCATCGTCACCGAGCCGGCCGCCTCCAGCCACACCAGCCGGGTACGGCCGGTGATGCGCGCGACCAGGTCGGCCACGTCCATCGGGTCGTAATAGGCGTGCGTGATGCCAAAGGCCGCCAACTCGCCCTCGGCCAGCGCCTTGTTGGGGCCGTAGGCGTTATCGGGAATCAGCACCTCGTCGCCCGTCTTCAGCAGCGCCAGCGCCACGTTGGCAATGGCCGCCAGCCCGCTGGGCACCAGCACGGTCTGCAAACCGCCCTCCAGCGTGGCGATGCGCTCTTCCAGCATGAAGGTGGTGGGCGTGCCGTGCAGGCCGTAGGTGTAGCCGCTCTTGTTCTTCCAGTCGCGCGCGCGCATGGCGGCGACGTTGGGGAAGATGACGGTGGAGGCCTTGAACACGCCCGGCTGCGGCGCGGCAAAGTCCTCGGGCGGGGTGTAGGCGTGGTGGATGAGCGCCGTGGTTGTGGAAGGGGAATCTTGAGCAGGCATCCCCTGATCGTAGCGGCTCGACCTGCCTCGTCCATACCGTCCGAGCCACTCCGCTTGCGCCATACACGCCGCTCATCACGCGGGATGCGCCCTCATTTGGGCCGCTTCACCCCTTTGCTGGCGGCCAAGGCGTCCAGCGCCGACGCCGCGGTCATGGCCTTGCGCTTACCCTCGTCCATCTTTTCCATGAGAATCGTCACGCGGCCCATCGCACGCACCGCGTCCGGCTGACTCTGGCTGGCCTGAGCCTGCTTGAGCAGGCTTGCCACGCTCTGGAATTCACGCGCCGTCTGCGCCATTTGCGACATGCCGGCATGGAGGTCGTCGCTCAGCTTGGCAACTTCAGGGGTTTTCGGCTGGTAGCTTTGCAAAACCGATACCTGTCGCTCCACCACTTCCGCGTAGGCGTTCATCAGAGCCACTTGATCGTCTGGCGTGCGCGCGGTTTGCAGCTTCTGCTCCAGCGGATCCAGTTCAGCCGGATTGACCACATGCTTGACCACCGCGGCGTAAAGCTCCAAATCCTTGGTCACTGGATCCTTGCTGCAACCAGTCAAAGCCAAGGCACCAGCCAGCATCAGCCCCGCAATGATTGAATGATGTGTGCGCATAAAAATACCCTCCAACGTTTAAGAATTTCTTGTAAATCGAGTCATGCGCGGAGCGAACCTGCACACGCCGTGGCATCGCACGACATGCGCCTGCGCGGCCAGTACGCCGACCCGGAGATTTCGGAACAAGGTGAAAGTGGTGGATTCAGCCCGCAGACAAGGCGTACACCGCAGCGATACCGAAGGGGCATCGTGAGATGTGCAACGCCGCCATCGGGGCGAAGGCGCGCTTTCACGTTTCGAAATCTCCGGGTCGGTGTCCTGACATTCCTGGCTCAGCCACCTATTGACGTTTTCAAAAATCACGACAACGCGGGCCATCAGAACCCCCTCACATTCCCTCGTCATTGCGGCGAAGGCCGCAATCCATGGGGCGCCACCTTGACACGGTGTTGACCCGCGGACACCGCGTGGATTGCGGCCTTCGCCGCAATGACAGGATGAGGTGAAGGCATTACGTATGCTTGTCCTGAATTACGAAACTCTCAATAATCACACCCTCCACTTCGCCAGCAGCTTCTCCGGCGTCAGACTGTCATACGCCTCGAACGGCTGGTGAATCCAAGGATTGGTGGGCAGGTCTTCGACCGAATAGTCGGCGCAGAAGCTGGAGCAACCCTTGGTCCAGATTACCGCCGTGCGCAACTCGGTGATGGGCGGGTAGTTGTTGCGCAACCTGTCCACCACCGCCTGCAGCGTCACGCCGGTGTCGGCCAAGTCATCGACCAGCAGCACCTTGCCGGCGATCTGCCCCTTGGGCGTGGTGATGTAGTGCGCGATGTCCAGGTGGCCCTGCACCATGCCGGCCTCGGCGCGGTACGAGCTGGTCGACATGATGGCCAGCGGCACGCTGAAGATGCGGCTGAGGATGTCGCCCGGCCGCATGCCGCCGCGCGCCAGGCACAGGATGGTGTCGAACCGCCAGCCCGACTGGTGCACCTTGATCGCCAGCTTCTCGATCAGGTTGTGGTACTCGTCGTAACTCACGTAGAGGTGCTTGCCGTCTTCGGTCAACATCGGTTTGCTCCTGATTAAGTAGCTGGTTGCGCTTGATGGTCGGGCGCCAGAGGCCTTTTAATATCGCTTGCGCTCAAGGCGATGACAAATGACCGCGGCTGGCGCCTCATGGCAAATGACGAATGCGCCATTGGTCATTGAAGCGCAGCGAAGTCATTTGTCATTTGCCGTTCTGAAAGCGAATACCCATCACGTGGACATCAAGCCAGGAACGGATGCTTGACCATGATGGTGTGGTCGCGGTCCGGGCTGGTGGAGATGACGTGGATCGGCACGCCGGTGACGTGCTCGATGCGCTGCAGATACAGCCGCGCATTGATCGGCAACTGCTCGTAGCGCGTGACGCCCACGGTGCTCTCGCTCCAGCCGGGCATGGTTTCGTAGATGGGTTTGCAAGCCGCGATGTCGTCGGCGCCCAGCGGCAGGATGTCGATGTGCTCACCATGAAGCTCGTAGCCGGTGCACAGTTGCAGCTCCTTCAGGCCGTCCAGCACGTCGAGCTTGGTGATGCACAGTCCCGACAGCCCATTGACCTGGGCCGAGCGCTTGAGCAGCGCGGCGTCGAACCAGCCGCAGCGGCGGCTGCGCCCAGTGGTCACGCCTTTTTCAGCCCCCACGGTGCTCATGTGGTAGCCGGGCGTGCCGGGGGTTTCCCAGTCCAGCTCGGTCGGGAACGGGCCGCCGCCCACGCGCGTGCAGTACGCCTTGGTGATGCCCAGCACATAGTGCAGCAGGCCGGGGCCGACGCCCGCGCCCGCCGCCGCGTTGCCGGCCACGGTATTGCTGCTGGTGACGAAGGGGTAGGTGCCGTGGTCGACGTCGAGCAGCGTGCCCTGCGCGCCTTCGAACAGCAGGTTGACGCCATGTTCATGGGCCTCGTTCAGTTCGCGCGAGACATCGGCCAGCATGGGCTTGATGTGCTCGGCCTGGCGCATGGCCTCGTCGTAGATGGCGTCGAACTGCAACTCGCCATCCTTCAGGTACGGCTTCAGCACGTCATTGAAGACGATCTTGCCGGAGCCCAGGAAACCCATCAGCTCGTGGTTGTACAGCGCCAGCAGGTCGCGCAGCTTGGTGGCGAAGCGATCAGGGTGCTTCAGGTCCTGCGCGCGCAGGGCGCGGCGGGCTATCTTGTCCTCGTACGCGGGGCCAATGCCACGGCCGGTGGTGCCGATCTTTTCGCTGCCGCCCTGCTCGCGCGCGGCCTCGCGCGCCACGTCCATGGCGGCATGCAGCGGCAGGATCAGCGGGCAGCCCTCGCTGATGCGCAGGCGCTCGCGCACCTGCACGCCAGCTTTTTCCAGCCCCTCGATTTCTTCCAGCAGCTTGGTCACCGACAGCACCACGCCATTGCCGATGTAGCAGGTCACGCCCGGGCGCATGATGCCGCTGGGAATGAGGTGCAACGCCGTGGTAACGCCGTCTATGACCAGCGTGTGGCCAGCGTTGTGGCCGCCCTGGAAGCGCACCACGCCCTGCGCGCTCTCGGTCAGCCAGTCGACCAGCTTGCCCTTGCCTTCGTCACCCCACTGGGTGCCGACCACGACGACGTTGCGTCCGTTGGTTGCTTTCATGTCCGCCCTCGATATTCAGAAAATCAATTGGATTGGACGACCCACTGGCCGTCCACTTCGATCAGTGCGCGGTCACAGTCGAATTCGTCGCTCTCACCCTCGTGCCCCGGCAGCATGCACACCACGGTTTCGCCGCGTCCGCGCAGCGCCGCCACCGCGGCGTGCAGGCCGGGCGCATCGCTCCAGGGCGCGCGGATGGCGGCACGCGGCGGGCGCCCGCCCGCCACGCGCGCCAACTGCTTGATGTCGAGGCTGAAGCCCACGGCCGGGCGCTCGCGGTTGAGCGCATGGCCGAACACCGCGCCCACGCCATCGTAGCGCCCGCCACGCAGTACGGCATCGCCCGCGCCCTGCGCATAGACGGCGAAGCGCGCGCCGGTGTAATAGCCGTAGCCGCGCGCGTCGGCCAGGTCGAAGGTGACCACGCCCTCCAGGCGCGAGGCCAGCCAGCGCAGATTGGCCAGCGCACCGCGCACGAGCGACGACGAGCCGAAGGTTTTTTCAGCCTCGTCCAGCACGGCGGCATCGCCGTACATGCCGTTCAGCGCCAGCAGCCCTTCGCGCGCGGCGGCGGGAAAGTCGCGCGTCAGGCGTGTCAGTTCGCTCGCATCCTTGGCGGCCAGCGCGTCATGAACCTCGACCAGCACGGCCGGATCGACGATCACGCCCGCCAGCAGCGCGCGCACGATACGCGCGTCGGCCAGATCGACCGACAACTGCTCTACCCGCGCGGCCTTCAGGCAGTCCAGCGCCAGGGTCAGAGCCTCCAGGTCGGCCTCGCGGCCCGCGTGGCCGTAGATTTCGGCGCCAAACTGCAGCGGCTCGCGCGTGGCGTGCGGGCGCTCGGGCTGCGTGTGCACCACCGGGCCGCAATAGCACAGGCGGGTCACGGTCTGGCGCCCCAGCAGGTGCGCGTCGATGCGCGCCACCTGCGGCGTGGTGTCGGCGCGCAGGCCAAGCAAGCGGCCCGAGAGCTGATCGACCAGCTTGAAGGTTTGCAGGTTGAGGGCTTCACCGGTGCCGGTGAGCAGCGATTCGAGGTGTTCGATCAGCGGCGGAATCACCAGCTCGTAGCCGTAGGAACGGGCGGTGTCGAGCAGCTCGCGCCGCAATTCTTCGATGCGCCGGGCCTCGGAGGGCAATACATCGGCGATGTGATCCGGCAGAAGCCAGGCGGACATGGCGTTTTCGCGGGGCTGTTAAAACGGTGATTCTACCGGGGAGAAACACTGTCCCGTGGCGCTTGCGCACCCGCGGCCACCAGCCAGCTCACGCGGTCATGCCAGCCACAGCAACAGCAGGCCGCCGCCCACGGCCAGCAAACCGAAGAAGCGGATCTGCCCGTCCTGCATGCGCAGCAACTGGCTGAAGGCCTGACGCCAGGCACCGGGCGCGATGAAGGGCATCAGCCCCTCCAGAATGAACGCCAGGCCCAGCGCGGCCAGAAAGGTGCTGCCGTCCACGGCGCTTTCAGCGGCGGCTGGGCGCGCCGCGCAGGTTGCGGAAGAAGTCGGACGATTGCGGGTCGATCACCAGCACGTCGCCCTTCTGGCCGATGCTGGCCTTGTAGGCGTCGAGGCTGCGGTAGAACTCGGCGAACTGCGGGTCGCGCCCGAAGGCTTCGCCGTACACGCGCGTGGCTTCGGCATCGCCCTCGCCGCGTACTTTCTCGGCGTCGCGGTAGGCGTTGGCCACCGTCACCTCGCGTTGGCGGTCGGCGTCGGCGCGAATCTGCTCGCCCTCGGCGGCGCCGGTGGCGCGCAGCTCGTTGGCCACGCGCTCGCGCTCGGCCTGCATGCGGCGGTAGACCGATTCGGTGATGGACTCGACGTAATCGGCGCGCGTGATGCGCACGTCGACGATGTCGACGCCCCAGTTGGCGCCGGTCACGGCCTCGGTGACATCGCGCTTGACATCGTCCATCAGCGTTTCACGGCGGGTGGAGATCAGCTCGCGCACGGTGCGGCGGTTGATCTCCTCCTGGAACGCGTTGCGCACCACGCGGTTGAGTTGCGTGGCACCGGCGCTCTCGTCGCCACCCAGGCTGACGTTCTGGATGTAAGTCTTGGGATCGGTGATGCGCCAGCGCACGTACCAGTCGATCACCACGCGCTGTTTCTCGGCCGTGAGCATGGGCTCGGTGTCCATGCTGTCCAGCGTGAGCAGGCGCTTGTCGAGGTAGTTGACGTTCTGCACCAGCGGCAGCTTGAAGTTGAGCCCCGGCTCGGTGATCACTTTCTGGATCTGGCCAAACTGGTTGACGACGCCGAACTGGCGTTGGTCGACCACGAACATGGTCGAGCTCAGCAAGGCCAGCAGCAGCAGGACGGTGGTACCGATGAATCCAACTTTGTTCATGGATGAAATACCTTGTATGGATCGACTGCACGCGAGCGCGGTGACCAGGCCCGCGCCGGGCACTGGCGCTGTCCCCCTCCAGGGGGGGAAGACACGAAGCGGCTCAGGGGGGTCATCTGGTCTCGCGCTCGCGGCTGCGGGCGTTATCGCGCGAACGCGCATCGGCGGCCGGCGCCTGCGCGGCGGATGCCGGCGCGGGCGCGGCTTGAGCAGGGGCGGCGGCCTGCGCGGCGCCCGCGGACTGCAGCACCTTGTCGAGCGGCAGGTACATGAGGTTGCCGCCGGCGCGGCTGTCGATGATGACCTTGTTGACGCCGCCGTAGATTTGCTGCATCGCGTCCAGGTACATGCGGTCGCGCGTGACCTGCGGCGCCTTCTGGTATTCGGCCAGCACCGAGCTGAAGCGCTGCGCGTCACCCTGCGCCTGGGCCACGATGCGGGCCTTGTAGCCCTCGGCTTCCTGCGTCAGGCGGGCGGCGGTACCCACGGCGCGCGGCACCACGTCGTTGGCATAGGCCTGGGCCTGGTTCTTCACGCGCTCGCGTTCCTGGCCGGCCTTCAGCACGTCGTCGAACGCGGCCTGCACCTGCTCGGGCGGGCGCACGCCGCCCTGCTGCATGTTCACGGCCACCACCTCGATGCCGACCTTGTAGCGGTCGAGAATGGTCTGCATCAGGTCGCGCACGCGGGGCGCGATCTGGTCGCGCTCCTCGGCCATGGCGATGTCCATGCTCATCTTGCCGACCACCTCGCGCACCGCGCTTTCGGCGGCCTGCACCACGGCGTCGTCGGGGCTCTTGCTCTCGAACAGGTAGGCACGGGCGTCGTTCAGGCGGTACTGCACGGCGAACTTGATCTCGACGATGTTCTCGTCCTGCGTAAGCATGGCCGATTCGCGCAGGCCGGTGCTCTGGATGATGCTGTCGCGGCCCACGTCGACCGAGCGGATCTGCGTCACGCGCACCGTCTCGTGCCGCTGGATGGGAAACGGCATGCGCCAGTTCAGGCCGGCGTTGCGCACGCCGTCGAACTTGCCGAAGGTGGTGACCACGGCCTGCTCGCCCTCGCGCACGATGAAGATGCCGCTGGCCAGCCAGATGGCCAGCACCACGGCCGCGATCACGCCCGCGCCAATGCCGGCGCCCTTCATGTCGGGCTGAAAGCCACCGCCTCCGGCGTTGTGGCCATGGCCTCGCCCGCCGCCGAACAGGCCCGTGAGCTTGCGGTTGAAGTCGCGCCACAGCTCGTCCAGATCGGGCGGGCCCTGGTTGGCGCCACCGCGTGGCGGCTGGGGCCGCGGCGGCTCTGCGGGACGCTGCTCGTCCGGACGTGGGTCATCGGCACCCGATGCATTCTGGCCCGGCGGCTCGTCGCCCCGGCCCCAGCGCGGGTCATTCAGGTTGAACATGCCCCGGATGCGGCGCGGCCAGGCAGCCAGGCGCGGGGCAATGATGCGGTTGTTCATTCGTTGGTTTCTTGAGGAAGCACCGGGCGATTGTGCCCAATCGGAGCGGATACCTCGCACGGCGGCGCCAATTCCGCAACATCGACGATGCTTGGCGCCACGCGCGCGGCCAGTTCGGCGCGCAGTTGCGGCAGGCCCTCGCCGGTGCGGGCACTGACGAATACGCGCGTCAGTTCGCGGCCATCCAGCGCCATGCTGTCTTTCAGCGCGTGGGGGCGGCGCCCGGCCTCCAGCCCGTCCAGCTTGTTGAACACCAGCAGTTGCGGCACCTCGCTGGCACCGATCTCGTGCAGCACGCGCTGCACCTCGTCGATCTGCTCCAGGTAGTGCGGATTGGCAGCGTCCACCACATGCAGCAGCAGGTCGGCATCGGCGGCCTCTTGCAGCGTGGCCTCGAAGGCCTCGACCAGGCCGTGCGGCAGATCGCGGATGAAGCCCACCGTGTCGGACAGCGACACCGAGCGCCCGGCCTCGCCCAGGTACAACTGGCGCGTGGTGGTGTCCAGCGTGGCGAACAACTGGTCGGCCGCATAGGCGCGCGCCTTGACCAGCGCGTTGAACAGCGTCGACTTGCCGGCGTTGGTGTAGCCGACCAGCGAAATGTTGAAGGCGCCCCGCCGCTCCCGCAGACGGCGCTGGGTCTGGCGCTGGCGCTTGACCTTGACGAGGCGGGCCGACGTGCGCTTGATGGCGTCGCCGATCATGCGGCGGTCCAGCTCGATCTGCGTCTCGCCCGGCCCGCCGCGCCCGCCAATGCCGCCCTGCTGGCGCTCCAGGTGGCTCCAGCGGCGCACCAGGCGGGTGCTGAGGTATTGCAGGCGCGCCAGCTCGACCTGCAGCTTGCCCTCGTGGCTGCGCGCGCGCTGGGCGAAGATTTCCAGGATCAGCAGCGTGCGGTCGTTCACCGGCAGACCAATGGCGCGCTCCAGGTTGCGCTGCTGCACCGGGCTGAGCGCCTGGTCGAACAGTACTTCCTGGGCGCCCTCGGTCTCGGCCAGCGCCCGGATTTCTTCCGCCTTGCCACTGCCCACGAACAGCGCCGCGTCGGGCGCCTGTCGCTTGCAGGTCAGACGCGCCACGGGCCGCATGCCGGCCGTTTCGGCCAGCAGGCCCAGCTCTTCCAGGTCGTGGTCGAAATGGGGTGCGCCAAGATCCACCCCCACCAGGACTGCGGCGGTGCGTTCAGGGGTGGCGGGGTTGGGCAACGTGGGGTCGGGAGGTCGGATCCAGACCGCGTTTTCCGCTACATGATCAGTAGCCTCTTGCGCGGACTGGACTCTGTTTGCCGCTTACTTGGCTGCTGATTCAGCCGAGTCGGAGCCGGTGGAAAAATTCACGGCTCGACCAGGCACGATGGTGGAAATGGCGTGCTTGTAGACCATTTGCGTGACCGTGTTGCGCAGCAGCACGACGTACTGGTCGAAGGATTCGATCTGACCCTGGAGCTTGATGCCGTTGACCAGGTAAATGGACACCGGAATGTGCTCACGACGCAGGGTGTTGAGGAACGGGTCTTGTAGGAGCTGCCCTTTATTGCTCACGATATTCTCCGTGTTCGGTGAAGTGTTGGAAGGGGATGGAACTTAACACATGGGGCTGGTGCGGCCCATGTTCAAGGTAACAAAAAAAGGCCCGGCACGGGCACTTTGACGAATTCAGCCTGCGGACGAGGCCGGCCAGGACAGCTTACGACTCCTTGTCGGCGTAAGGGTTCCGCGCCGTTTTCATTTCCACGCGCAGCGGCGTGCCGGTCAGCTCGAACGCCTTGCGAAAGCGCCCTTCCAGGTAGCGCTTGTAGGCGTCGGTCACGCCCTCCAGCGAGTTACCATGCACCACGATCACCGGTGGGTTCATGCCGCCCTGGTGCGCGTAGCGCAGCTTGGGCCGGTACATGCCGGTGCGCTTGGGCGCCTGGAACTGCACCGCCTCCAGCAGCTGGCGGGTGAGCTGGGGGGTGGGCATCTTGCGCATGGCCGCCTGGTGCGCCTTGGCGATGGAGCCCCACAGCGGGCCCAGGCCCTGGCGCTTGATGGCGGAGATGAAATGGATTTCGGCGAACTTCAGGAAGGCCAGCCGCGTCTCGATGGAGCGCTGCACCAGTTCGCGCTGGTAGCTGTCCACCGCGTCCCACTTGTTCACCGCCAGCACCACGGCGCGGCCCGCATCGAGGATAAAGCCGGCGATGTGCGCGTCCTGCTCCGTCACGCCCTGCGTGGCGTCCAGCAGCAGCAGCACGACGTTGGCCGATTCGATGGCCTGCAGCGTCTTGACGACGGAGAACTTCTCGATCGCCTCGAACACCTTGCCCTTGCGGCGCAGGCCGGCGGTGTCGATCAGCTCGAACTTCTTGCCCGCGCGCTCGAACGGCACGCTGATGGCGTCGCGCGTGGTGCCGGGCATATCGAAGGCGACCAGGCGCTCCTCGCCCAGCCAGGTGTTGATGAGCGTCGACTTGCCCACGTTGGGCCGCCCCGCCACGGCCAGGCGGATGGGCGCGTCGGGATCGGGTTCGGCGTCTTCCTCGGGCTCGGGCAAGTCCAGCGTATCGAGCGTGGCCTCCAGCATGCTGCGCACGCCCTGGCCGTGCGCGGCCGACACCGGCAGCACCTCGCCCAAGCCCAGTTCGTAGAACTCGGCCAGTTGCGCGCCCTCCCGCATGCCCTCGGCCTTGTTGGCCACCAGCAGGCAGGGCTTGCCCAGGCGACGCAGGTAGTTAGCTATGTCGTGGTCCTGCGCCGACAGGCCGGCGCGCGCATCGACCACGAAGATCACCACGTCGGCCTCGGCCACGGCCTGGCGGGTCTGCTTGGCCATTTCCTTGAAGATGCCGGACTCCGCCGTGGGCTCGAAGCCGCCAGTGTCGATGACGATGTATTCGCGCTTGCCCAAGTGGCCCTGGCCGTAGTGGCGGTCGCGCGTGAGGCCGGCGAAGTCGGCCACGATGGCGTCGCGGCTCTTGGTCAGCCGGTTGAACAGCGTGGATTTGCCCACGTTGGGGCGGCCCACCAGGGCGATGACGGGTTTCATGATGGAAGTGTCCCACACGGCAAGGGCCGCGAAGCAAGCCCTCACCAAAGGCCGCGGAGCAGGTCATGCAAGAACGCCGTGGCCGGACCTGCGCCGGCCGCCAGCGTTGTCCCCCTCCGGGGGATGGCGCGTCAGCGCCTCAGGGGGAGTTTAGGGCCTGTTAACGCTATTTTCCGGCGCGCGAACCTGCTTAAAAAAGCGTCAATCTAGGCGTGCGACGCTGCTCAGACCGGGCGTCTGCGCAAGGAGCACAACAACGAGTGACGCTTTTTTAAGCAGGTTTCCTTCGGGTTGCGATCAAAAAGGCCATCGCCGACGTTGCCATCCTTGCCAAGGTGCGCACCTTGGCTGTGGCTGGCGCCTTGGCGAGTGGCCTTTTTGACTCGCAACGCGCGCCGGAAAATAGCGTTAACAGGCCCTAATCCGGCACGAAGCCATACACCCCGCCGTTGCGCGTGACCACCACCAGCGTGTTGCCCGCCACCACGGGCGTGGCGACGATGCCGGAGCCATCGGTGCTCAGACGGTTCAGCGGGCTGCCATCCTCGCGCGAGAGCATGTGCACCAAGCCGGTGCTGTCGCCCACGATGACGGAGCGGCCCAGTACCAGCGGGCCGGTCAGCTGACGCCATTGCAGATGCTCGGTGACCCAGGCGCGGTCGCCGGTATCGGCGCGCCAGGCCAGCACGCGACCGTCGGATTCAGCGCCGAACAGGCGTTGGCCGTCCCCCGCCACGCCGGTGGCGCCACTGGCCGGCTTCGACCACTGCACCGCGCCACTGGTCGTGTCGACGCACCCCATGGCCGTCTGGAACGAGCGCGCGCACAGCACGCTGCCCTGGCGGCTGACGCCGCCCACCAGGTCGATCAGGCGCTCCACGTCGTTGGTGCCGCGCGCCGATGCCAGCGGCGCCTCCCAGCGCACGTGGCCGTTGTCCGGGTCAACACCGACCATGCGGCCAGCCAGCCCCGCCACCAGCGTGTTGCCAACCGCCTGCAGCATGCCGGCCTGGCGCAGCACCAGCGGCTCGGCGGGGCGATCCAGGCGCCACAGCTTCGCCCCGTTGCGGCCATCGAAGGCCGTCAGCGAGCGGTCGGCGCCCAGCACGAAGACGCGGCCCCCCGCCACCAGCGGCGCGGTGTAGCTCTGCGTGCCCAGCTTGTGGCGCCACAGCTCGCGCCCTTCCTCCAGCGCCACCACCTGGTTGTCGCGCGTGACGACGGCGCTCACGCGGCCATCGCTGCCCACGCCCGCCGACAGCGGCGCACCGGCGCTGGCGCGCCCGGTTTCGCGCCCCGTGGCGCCATCGAGCGTGACGACGGTGCCATCCGTGGCCGCCAGCGTGACCTGCTGGCCTTGCACATGCACCTGCAGCGGAAAGCCGACGGCTGGCAAACGGGCCGTCCAGGCCTGCCGCACGCCCACCAGCGCCATGTTGGGCGGCAATTCGGCGGGCTTGGGCCGCGCCGACCCGGCGGCGCAACCGGTCAGCACGGCGGCCACCAGCAGGCTGGCGCCCAGAACGAGACCGCGGGAGAGTGATGCCGTGCGACTCATGACGTGGCTCCTGCCTTGGCGCCCGCGTCGGGGTCAATGCCCAGGGCATTCAGTTTCATGCCGACCAGGCGGCGGTAATCACCGGCCTCGGCCGTCAGGCCCTGATAGGCCTTGCCAAACTCGGTGGCGGCCTCGGCGCGCTTGCCCTGCAGCAGCAGCACGTCGCCCCGGCGGTCGGCCACCAGCGCGGTGTACTGCGCCGGGAAGCTGGCCGACAGCGTGCTCAGCGCATCGTCATAGGCCTTTTCGCCAATCTGCACCGACGCCAGGCGCAGCCGCGCCACGGCGCGCAGGCCATCGCTGGGCGCCTTGTCGGCCACCCAGGCCAGCGCGGCCTTGGCCTCGGTCGGCTTGTCCTTCCCGGCCAGCACCTTGGCCCCCAGCAGACCAGCGTGCGCGGCGTAGGTGGTGCCGCCGTACTTGTCCTTCATGTCGGCCAGGGCGCGCTCCACGCGCGCCACATCGCCCGCCTGCGCGGCGCGGTCGACTTCGTCGTACAGCGCCGATGCCAGGCCGGCCTGGCGGCGCTCCCAGTACTGCCAGCCGTTCCAGGCGGCGTAGGCGCCCAGCACGGCGATGAGCACCCAGGTGATCAGGTTGCCCCACTGGTTCCAGAAATGCTTGAGTGCGTCGAGCTGTTCCTGCTCTTCAAGGTCGAGATGCGTTGCCATGCGGGCTGATTCCGTGTGTAGCGGTGAACCGAAACGGTTGATTTTAGTGATCGGCGCGCCGTGACCAGCAATCGCCCAGACAGGTGGCCGCGGAGCAGGCCATTCGAGGACGCCGTGGCCGGGCTTGCACCGGCCACCAGCGTCGTCCCCCTTGAGGGGGAAGACGCCGCAGGCGGCTCAGGGGGTGCCTTTCAAGATGTCCGCCCACAGGGCCGGCTCGGCCAATGACTGGCGCGTCTGCGCGCCCGCGCCGTCGCGCAGGGCCTTCACGGTCACCTGCCCCTCGGCCAGCTCGTCGGCACCGAAGATCAGCGCGAAGCGCGCGCCCGAGGCGTCGGCCCGCTTGAACTGGCTCTTCATGCTGCCCATGCCCTCGCCCCCTTGCCCGGACGCGGCGTGCATCTGCACCGCCACGCCCAGCGAGCGCAATTGGTGCAGGCAGCGCATCACCTGCGGCAGCGCCGCCGCGTCGGGAATCACCGCGTAGGCATCGGGCACGGGGTCGAGCGTGTGCACGCCCTCTTCCTTCAGCAGCTCCAGCACGCGCTCCACGCCCAGCGCCCAGCCCACGGCCGGCGCGGGCTTGCCGCCGATCTGCTCGATCAGGTAGTCATACCGCCCGCCGCCGCAGATGGTGCCCTGCGCGCCCAGGCTGTCGGTGATGAACTCGAATACCGTGAGGTTGTAGTAGTCCAGCCCGCGCACCAGCCGCGGATTGATGCGCCACTCCACGCCATTGGCCGCCAGGATGGCCTGCACGGCGGCGAAGTGCGCGCGCGACTTATCGCCCAGGTGGTCAATCAGCTTGGGCGCGCCTTCCGCCAGCGCCTGCATCGCCGGGTTCTTGGTATCCAGGATGCGCAGCGGGTTACTGTGCAGGCGGCGCTTGGCGTCTTCGTCCAACTGACCGGCGTGCGCCTCGAAATAGGCGATCAGCGCCGCGCGGTGCTCGCGCCGCTCGTCGGGCTGGCCCAGGCTGTTCAGCTCCAGCCGCCAGTTGTTGATGCCCAGTTCGCGCCACAGCGCCACGGCCAGCAGGATCAGCTCGGCATCCACCTCCGGCCCGCCGAAGCCCAGCGCCTCGGCGCCCACCTGGTGGAACTGGCGGTAGCGCCCGCGCTGCGGCCGCTCGCGGCGAAACATGGGGCCCATGTAGAACAGGCGCTTGCCACCGTCGTACAGCAGGTTGTGCTCGGCCACGGCGCGCACCAGGCCGGCCGTGCCCTCGGGGCGCAGCGCCAGGTGGTCGGCCTTGCCGTGCTGGTCGGCCCGGT
The DNA here is from genome assembly GCA_030538085.1 of Pseudomonadota bacterium. Classification (GTDB taxonomy): domain Bacteria; phylum Pseudomonadota; class Gammaproteobacteria; order Burkholderiales; family Burkholderiaceae_C; genus Ottowia. Next base: position 24,041 of record JAUNUR010000006.1, read on the forward strand.
CCTCGAAGGCGTACATCTCCTTCTCGACGATGTCGGTCACCTCGCCCAAGCCGCGCGTGTAGAGCTGCGTCAGCTCCATGATGGGCGTGCGCACGTTGCGGTAGGCGTGCGCGGCCATCACGCGGCGCACCACGTCTTCCAGCCATTCCCAGCGCGCCGATTCGGGCGGCAGGATGTCGTTCATGCCTTTGATGGCGTTGATTTGCGGTGTTTTCGACATTCGGAAAATACTATTCGTTTGATAGCTGCTTGCGCTTACCCTGTAAGCGCGGAAGGCCGATTTGGCTTGAAATTCAGGACTGGCCACCAAAGCGCTGTTCGATGTAGCGCTCGACGATGGCGTGGAACTCCTGCGCGATGCCTTCGCCGCGCAGCGTCATCGCCTTCTGGCCGTCGATGAACACGGGCGCGGCCGGTGCCTCGCCAGTGCCGGGCAGGCTGATGCCGATGTCGGCGTGCTTGCTCTCGCCGGGGCCGTTGACGATGCAGCCCATCACGGCCACCTTCAGGCCCTCGACGCCGGGGTACTTGCTGCGCCACACCGGCATCTGCGCGCGCAGATGGTCGTCGATCTGCTTGGCCAGTTCCTGAAAGGTGGTGCTGGTGGTGCGCCCGCAGCCGGGGCAGGCGGTGACGCTGGGCACGAACACGCGCAGGCCGAGCGCCTGCAGGATTTCGGAGGCGATCACCACCTCCTGCGTGCGCGGCTCGCCCGGCTGCGGCGTCAGGCTCACGCGGATGGTGTCGCCGATGCCTTCCTGCAGCAGGATCGACAGTGCGGCAGCCGACGCCACCGTGCCCTTGGTGCCCATGCCGGCCTCGGTCAGGCCCAGGTGCAGCGGGTAGTCGCAGCGGCGCGCCAGTTCGCGGTACACCGCAATCAGGTCCTGCACGCCGCTGACCTTGCAGCTCAGGATCACCTGTTCCGGCGCCATGCCCAGTTCCACCGCCTGTTCGGCCGAGCCGATGGCGGACTGAATCAGTGCCTCGTACATCACCTGACGCGCCTCCCACGGCTGGGCGCGCCGAGCGTTCTCGTCCATCAGGCCGGCCAGCAGGTCCTGATCCAGGCTGCCCCAGTTGACGCCGATGCGCACCGGCTTATCCCACTTCAGCGCGGCTTCGATCATCTGGCCGAATTGCACGTCCTTCTTGGCGCCCTTGCCCACGTTGCCGGGGTTGATGCGGTACTTGCTGAGCGCCTGGGCGCAATCCGGAAATTCGGTCAGCAGGCGATGGCCGTTGTAGTGAAAGTCGCCGATCAGCGGCACGTCGACGCCCATGCGGTCGAGCTGCTCGCGGATATAGGGCACCTGGGCCGCCGCCTCGGGCGTGTTGACGGTGATGCGCACCATCTCCGAGCCGGCAATGGCGAGCTCCTTGCACTGGATGGCGGTGCCGATGGCGTCCACCGTGTCGGTGTTGGTCATCGACTGCACACGCACCGGCGCATCGCCACCCACCGTGACCACGCGCGAGCCCCACACCACGCGCCCTTGGCGCGTGCGCCGCGCGGCCGGCGCCGCCACGGCGATGGGCTGCTCAAAATCAAGCGACATCGAAATCTCCCAAAGGCGCGCCCCTCCACCCCGCCAACGCACCGCTCAGGGCTGCGCAGCAAGCCCTTTCAAACGGCCGCGGAGCAGGCCACGCGCGAACGCCGACGCCGGGGTTCCCCCGGCGTCCAGCGTTGTCCCCCTCAGGGGGAAGGCGCCGCAGGCGACTCAGGGGGGGCGTCATCTAATTTGAAAACGCGCCACGTTGCCCCGCCCTTGCGCCTGCACGTCGAAGTGCTCGCCGCGCACCGTCACGCTCACGGCGTCCTTGCGGCCAATGGTGACGGACAGCGGCACCGTGCCACTCACGCCCACCGTTTCACCGCTGGTCACGGTGCGGTTCACCAACTGCTTGCCGGCGGCGTCGCGTACCGACACCCAGGTTTCACCAGTGGCATTGATGGCCAGCAACTCCGCCGATACGTCGGTCGCAGCAGCAGCGGCCGACGCCGGGGTTTCAGGCAACACCTGCTCCGCCGACGCCGCGCCAGCCGGCATCTCGGCCGGTGGTTGCAGCAGGGCCGCGGGCTCCACGCTTTCAGTCACGGCGCCGTCCGCCGATGCCGAAGCGACTGCCGGCGCGCTCAGCTGGATCGGCAAGGTGGGCAGCAGCCACAGCGCGCCAGCGCCCAGCAACAGGCCCACCACCGCGATCAGCAGCGGCTTCGAGAAATTGCCGGCCAGCACCGGCGTGGGGCTATCGCCCATGCGCCGAAACGGCTCGTTGAGGCTGGGCGCGGGCGCCATCAGCCCCGGCGCCGACACCGGCATGCGCTCCAGCACCGGCGCCGGATCGACGCCGAAGGCGCGGCAGACGGCCGAGGCCAGTCCGCGCGCGAAAGTCACGTCGGGCAACAGATCAAGACGGTCGTTTTCCAGCGCGTCGAGCTTCTGCGGCGACACCTTCAGCGCACTGGCCAGCAAGTAGGGATCAGCCCCCGCCGACTCGCGCAACTCGCGCAACAGTTGGCCGGCGGTCCGCTCGGGCACGCTGGCGGGCGCCGCTGTTTCGTGCTGGCTGGCGGGACCGGTCTGGCCGTCACTCATTGAACGCTCCCCGCTCATAAGACGCCAGCTCACGCGACTGCGCGAAGCGCCGGCGCAGTTGCGATGCCAGTTGCTCCATGGCCTGCCGGTTGCTCAGGCGCCGTTCCACCTTGATGCCCAGCCACAGCGATTCGGCATTGGCCAACTCGCTGTTGTTCAGTCGGCGGATGTAGAACTGCGCCCTGGCGAAGTCGCCCCGGTTGTAGAGCAACTGGGCCAGGTTGAAGGCCGTCACCGGGTTGCCGGCATCCAGCTCGTAAGAGCGCATCAGCGTGGCCTCGGCGCGCGCCGTATCGCCGCCGCGCGCCTCGCAAATACCCTGCGCCATCAGCGTGCGCGCCCGGTCCTGGTAGGTGGGCACCGCGATGGCGCGCTGAAAGGCCTGCGTGGCATCGCCGTAGCGGCCCGCCTGGCAGTGCAGCCAGCCCAGGTTGTGCAGTGCATTGGCGTCGCGCGGGTTGAGCGAGATCGCCCGCTCGAAGTTGGCCAGCGCCAGTGCGTTCTCGCCCAGCGCCAGGTAAATCAGGCCACCCAGGTTGTAGGCGTCGGCAAAGGCCGGGTCGGCCAACACGGCGCGCTTTTGCTCGTCCAGGGCCACCATGTGCTGGCCGTTCTCGTAGTAGCCCATGGCCAGCGCCAGCCGGGTGCGGGCCCGCTTGCGCGCATCGCTTTCATCGGCGGCCGTTTGCAGCTCGGTCGGAATGTCGCCCACGCCGGGCTGCGAGGCGCAGCCGCCCATCAGCGCCGCCAGACCGGCCCAGCCCAGCACCAGCAACCAGCGGCGCGACGGCCCAGCCAAACGTGCGGGAAGTGAATTCATGAAACAACCTTTCTTGGCGCCCCTTGGTCGGGCGCATGGTTCGGCACGGGGTGCAGCACGATGGTGCGCTGGCGGGCCATGCGCTCGTGCACGCGGGTGCGATCCCGCACGTCGCCAGCCAACTGGCCGCAGGCGGCGTCGATGTCATCGCCGCGCGTCTTGCGAACCGTGGTGACCATACCAGCATCGTTCAACAGCTTGCCAAAGGCCAGCACGCGCGCCGTGGGCGAGCGCGTCAGGCCCGATTGCGGGAACGGGTTGAACGGGATCAGGTTGAATTTGCAGCGCAAACCGTCGGCGCCATGCCGGCGCATCAGCGCGATCAGTGCCTGGGCGTGCTCGGGCTGGTCGTTGACACCGTCGAGCATGCAGTATTCGAACGTGATGAAGTCGCGCGGCGCCGCCGCCAGATAGGCGGTGCAGGTGCGCAGCAATTCGTCGATGGGGTATTTGCGGTTCAGCGGCACCAGGTGGCTGCGCAACTCGTCGGTGGGCGCGTGCAGCGACACGGCCAGCGCCACCGGACAGTCGCGCGCCAGGCGCTCGATCATCGGCACCACGCCGGAAGTGGACACGGTGACGCGGCGGCGCGACAGGCCGTAGCCATGGTCGTCGAGCATCACGCGCAGCGCGGGCACCAGGCGGTCGTAGTTCTGCAGCGGCTCGCCCATGCCCATCATCACCACGTTGGAGATCACCCGTTCGTCGGTCTTCAGGTGCCGGCGCAGGAAGTGCTCGGCGAACCACAGCTGGGCCACGATCTCGGCCGTGGCGAGGTTGCGGCTGAAGCCCTGGTGGCCGGTGGAGCAGAAGCGGCAGCCCACGGCGCAACCGGCCTGCGACGACACGCACAGCGTGCCGCGATCGTCCTCGGGAATGAAAACGCTTTCGATGGCATTGCCGCCACCGACGTCGAACAGCCACTTGATAGTGCCGTCCTTGGACTCGTGCTGGCTGAGGATGGGCGGCGCCGTTACCGTGGCGCGGCCAGCCAGTTTCTCGCGCAGCGACTTGGCCAGATCACTCATCTGGCCGAAGTCGGCCACGCCACGCTGGTGGATCCAGCGGAACAGCTGGGTGGCGCGAAAGCGCTTTTCACCCAGCGTTTCGCAGTAGGCGGCCAGGCCTTCGAGGTCGAAGTCGAGCAGGTTGACGGGCGTGTTCGTCATGCCAGCGGGGCCGGGCCGCGTCCGATCAGCGGCTGTAGATGGCCAGGCCAGGGAAGAAGAACGCCACTTCGACGGCGGCTGTCTCGGGCGCGTCGGAGCCGTGCACGGCGTTGGCGTCGATGCTGTCGGCGAAGTCGGCGCGGATGGTGCCCTTGTCGGCCTTCTTGGGGTCGGTGGCGCCCATCAGTTCACGGTTCTTGGCGATGGCGCCCTCGCCTTCCAGCACCTGGATCATCACCGGGCCGGAGACCATGAAGTCCACCAGGTCCTTGAAGAAGGGGCGCTCCTTGTGCACAGCGTAGAAGGCTTCAGCCTCGCGCTGCGACAGGTGCTGCATGCGGGCGGCGATGACCTTCAGGCCAGCGGCCTCGAAACGGGCGTAGATCTGGCCGATCACGTTCTTGGCGACGGCGTCGGGCTTGATGATGGAGAGGGTGCGTTCGATAGCCATGGGGGTAAATTTTCCTGAGGTTTCGTGAAATGTGTTTGTCCGCTCGGACAAAGCCATTGATTTTAACCAGCGAACGCTGTAGAGCCATCGACAGGGACGGCGGCGCCATGAGCCGCCGCGCCCGCCAATGAGCACGCGCCACGCGCTGCATGCGCATATTGGCACCCCACGTCATCACGGGCTTTCGCCGCAATGACAAAGGTGGGATGGGCCGGGCTGGAGGAATGGTGGCGCCGCGGAGCTTGGCCCTTGCTCCTGCACGTGCGTGCCGAATACCTCCCACCACGCATGGCAGGCATCCGTGCACCGCGATGAAATTTCAGGCGCTTCTTTTTCGGATCAACCGCTCGCCACCCGAACGGCGCGCAGCTTCAGCGAGAAGTCGCGCAGCGCGGCGATGCCGCTTTCCTCGGCGCGGTGGCACCAGGCCTGCAGGTCGGCCACCAACTGCTCGCGCGTGCGGCCAGTGTTCAGCCACAGCTGGCGCAGCTCTTCGCGCATGGTGACCATCTTGTCGAGCGCCGGGTAGGCGGCGCGCGCCTCGGCCAGTTGCGGCACGGCGGCGGCGGGCACCTTGTCGGCGTCGCGGTGCAGCCAGCGGCGGGCCGAGCGCAGCGCGCCCGTGGGCTCGCCAGCGCTGGCGGTCTGCTGGCGGAACACAGCGCGCATCTGGCGCGCGTAGCTGGCCATCACCTCGTAGCGGTGGGCGATCAGCGCTTCCAGCGTCTGGTCGTCGGCCACGGGGCGCACGGCGCCGTACGACAGGCGCGGCGGCGTCTTCTTCGGCGCGGCCAGGCCCAGCTTGCCGAGGATGCTGATGTAGACCCAGCCGATGTCGAACTCGTAGGGCTTGACCGAGAACTTGGCCGACGTGGGATAGGTGTGGTGGTTGTTGTGCAGCTCTTCGCCACCGATCACGATGCCCCAGGGGATGAGGTTGGTGCTGGCGTCGTGCGCCTCGAAGTTGCGGTAACCCCAGAAATGGCCCACGCCGTTGACCACGCCCGCGGCCCAGAACGGGATCCACGCCATCTGCATGGCCCACAGCGCCGCGCCCAGCGCGCCGAACAGCACCAGGTCAATGACCAGCATCAGCACGATGCCCAGCACCGAATAGCGGCTGTAGAGCTTGCGCTCGATCCAGTCATCGGGCGTGCCGTGGCCGTAGCGGCGCATGGTTTCCTCGTTCTTCGCTTCGGCGCGGTACAGCTCGGCGCCCTGCCACAGCACCTTGCGCAGGCCGTACACCTGCGGGCTGTGCGGATCCTCGGCCTGCTCGCACTTGGCGTGGTGCTTGCGGTGGATGGCCGTCCACTGCTTGGTGGTCATGCCGGTGGTCAGCCACAGCCAGAAGCGGAAGAAGTGCTGCACGGCGGGGTGCAGATCGAGCGCGCGGTGCGCCGAATGGCGGTGCAGGTACAGCGTGACGCTGACGATGGTGATGTGCGTCAGCACCAGGCCGGTCAGCAGCACCTGCCACCAGGCCAGGCCCAGCAGGCCGTGGGCGAGCCAGTGCGCGGCGGCGCCAAGCACCGGGGAATCAAGCAGCGAAGCGTTCAAGAGGAGTCTTTCAGTCAAGCGGGTTGACGCACTGGCCGGTGATGCGATCAGTGCGTGCCGGGGTTCGACCCCGTCTTTTTGATTGTAGGAACGCCCCAGCGCCGCTACCGGCCAACCGTGTGTGCCCCCGGGCCAGCGGGCTGACTTATGTCCGCTATTGGCCGGTTTGTAGCGTGGCGCTCACGCCGCGCTTGCCCTCGTCATGGCGGCTTTCGCGGCCATGACGGAAAAGAAAGGGATGGCCCTAACCAGACCGCTGCCACGCGGCGGCGAAGAAGCCGTCGGTGCCGTGCCGGTGCGGCCACAGACGCAGAAACTGGCCCGGCTGCGCGGCATCGGTGGTGCACAGCGCGGCGGCATCGGACACCTTCAGCCCGCCCAGCAGTTCGGCCACTTTCAGTGGCGCGAAGTCGGCATGTTCAGCGCCAAAGGCCGCGGCCACGCCCTCGTTCTCGTCCGGCAGCACGCTGCAGGTGGCGTACACCAGCCGCCCGCCGGGTTTCACCAGCCGCGCGGCGCGGCTCAGAATGGCGAGTTGCTTGGCCGTCAGCTCGGCCAGGTTCTTCGGCTGCTGGCGCCATTTCAGGTCGGGGTTGCGGCGCAGCGTGCCCAGGCCCGAGCACGGCGCATCGACCAGCACGCGGTCGAACTTGCCGCGCATGCGCTTGATGCGCTCATCGCGCTCGGGCGAGATCGCCATGGGGTGCACGTTGCTCAAGCCGCTGCGCGCCAGCCGCGGCTTGAGCGCATCCAGCCGATGCGCCGACACGTCGAAGGCGTACAGGCGCCCGGTGTTGCGCATGCTGGCGCCAATCGCCAGCGTCTTGCCGCCGGCGCCGGCGCAGAAGTCGGCCACCATCTCGCCACGCCGCGCGTCCAGCAGCAGCGCCAGCAGTTGCGAGCCTTCGTCCTGCACCTCGACGGCGCCGCGCGTGAAAGCGTCCAGCTTTTGCAGCGCCGGCTTGCCCGCGATGCGCAGGCCCCAGGGCGAATACGGGGTTTCTATTGATTTGATAGCTGCCTGCGCAAGCTCGGCCCGCGCGGAGGCGCGCTTTTCCTTCAAGGTGTTGACGCGCAGATCAAGCGGCGCGGGCTCCAGCAGCGCGGCGGCCAGCGCATCGAACTCCTCCCCCACTTGCTCACGCAGTGGCGCCACCAGCCAGCCAGGCAGGTTGTGGCGGTATTCGGGCGCCAGCTCGGCTGGCGGCACGCTGTCGCAGGCGTCGAGCCAGGCCTTCTCCGGCTCGCTCAGCGCCTGCTTGAGAAAGTCGCGCGGCGCGTGAAAGCCCAGGATGGCCAGCCGCCGCTCGCGCGCGCCTGTTCCTGAACGCGCCAGGTGCTCGTACAGCGGCTTGCGGCGCAGCACGGCGTAGGCCGTTTCGGCCAGCGTGGCGCGTTCGCGCGGCCCCAGCGCGCGGTGTTCACGGAAGAAGCGCGACACCACCGCATCGGCCGGATGGTCGAGCAGCAAAACGCGCCGCGCCAGTTCGGTCGCGACGTCGAGCAGGGCTTTGGGATGCATGGCGGAATTGTCGCATCACCACGCAGCGCGGCATGACCACGAAGTCCATGAACTTGAACCCAACCCCCACCCAGAAAGCGCCCAAAGCTATATTTTGTATAGCATCCAGACAAGCCACCCACTCATGCGGATTCGCTTTCAAGACGGCAAATGACTTTTTTGTCATTGAAGCGCAGCGAAGTCATTTGTCATGCGGCGCCAGCCGCGGTCATTTGCGCGGTCATTGAGCATCGCCTTGCACGCAAGACAGCCTCAAACCATGGCCGGATACACCGGCTCGAAGCAGTGCCGCTGAATGTCCTCAGGCGTGGGATCGTGCCCCGCCCACAGCACCAGCACCGGGCCGGGCAGATCAAGCTGCTGCTCCAGATAGCGGCACATCTCGAACCGTGTTTCGTCGTCGTGGCCCGGCAGATCGACCAGCAGCAGGTAGGCGCGGCGCCAGGAAAATTCCTTCAACGTCTTGCGCACCAGCCACGCCGTCTCGACATGGCCAAAGCGGGCCAGTTCGGCACGCAGCTCGCCCAATTCGAACTCGCTCAGGTCGTGCCGGCCAATGCCTTGCAGGTGCGGCGGCTCGGCCAGTTCCTGCCAGGCGCGCTCTTCCGCCTGCTCGGCCTGTTTCAGACGTTCACGCCAGCGCTTGAGGGCGGCCTGGTCATCCTGGCCGGCGGCAACGGTGCGCTCCAGCACCGCCACGGCCTGGCGCGCGGCCCACCAGCGGTGCGCGGCGCTTTGCTCGTGCAACTGCTCGATCCAGTGCATGCGGCGGGCGTCGCCCTCGGGCACCACGGCAATCAACCCCCGCAGCGCGCCCGGATGGCCCGGGGTGTGCGCCAAGGCACGCTCGAACAGGTGCGCGGCGGCTCCGTCCGGCTCCAGGCGGCGCGTCAGCTCGCCCATCTCGGTCCATTGCGCCGCGTTGGCGCTGCCCGCGCTGGCCTGCAGTTGCGCCAGGCGCTGACGCACGCGCCCCAGGTACGCATGGTGCTGCTTCCAGGCCGTGGCGTTGGCCTTGCACCAATAGGCGTCGAACAGGGCCACCCATTTGCGCCGGTCGGCCAGCATGGCGGTGGCGGGCTTGGCTGACCCGGTGGGCACGGTCCTGGGCGCGTCCAGCGCCTCCAGCCGGTCACGCAAGCCGGGGTGGGTGTCGTCCACGGCCGGCAGCGCCTTCAGCTCGGCGCGCAGTGCCCGCTCGGCGAAATCGGCCTCCACCGGCTGGGCCAGCATTTGCCGCATGGCGCCGAACGGACCCACGGGCAGCGGCTGCGCCGCGGCCAGGCGCCAATGGCCGGGCCAGAATTCGTCATTCAACCAGCTCGCCTTGATGGCGCCCTCGGCCAGGCTGGCGCCCGCCACGTCGGCGCCGACGATGCGGGCCGACACGCGGTCGGCCTCGTATTCGTCCTGGCGCGCCAGCGCGAACGTCTTGGCCGAAAAGCGTGGGAAGTACCAATTGAGGAAAGCGTTGGTGAGCCAACTGACGCCACTGGCGTCGCTGCGCAGCCCCTCGTACAGCTTGGCCCACGAAATGCGGCTGCGGTAGATCCAGGCGGCGAAGCGGCCGTGGTCGCCGCGCAGGTGGCCGTATTCGTGCGCCAGCACGGCGGCGAAGCGCCGGGTGTCGAGCGCCATCATCAGCGGCAGGCCCACCGTGAGCGTGTTGACCGCGCCGCCGAACAGCCCGAAGCGCGGGTACTGCCGGATGCTGGCGTTGTATTCGTCGTCGATCAGCACGCGGTGGATGGGCGGGCCCTTGATTTTGGCGCGGATGCGCTCCAGCAAATCGAACAGCGCGGGCGCGTCGGCGCGTTGCAGCTCGTGGCCCGTGGGCGGCTCCAGGCGCAGCCACAGGGCACGCACGCTGGTCACCAGCAGGCCGCCCGCGCCCAGCAGCGCCCACACGTAGCTGCCGCGAAAGCGGCCACCGTCCCACAGGCTGTGGCCAATGCTGCCCAGGATCAGCAGCGCCAGCAGCAGGCAGCCAATGACCCACGCATAGCCCAACGCCGCGAACAGGCCCACGCTGCGGCGATAGCGCTCGCTGTCTTCCTGGCTGGCCTGCTCCGACAGGCGCAGCAGGTGCATGAATTCGGCCCGCTCCATGGGTGCCCCTCCTTTGGGTGCCCTCTTTTGGGCGCGTGACTGGTATGTGACTCGTATTAGAACGAAACGCCACCTGGGACGACAAGCACCTTGTCGCGCCCGGCCAACTCCGGCGCTGGCGGCCCAACTATGGAATCGACAGCAAACCCGCCACGGCGCGCGGGTAGATGATGTGCTCCTGCGTCAGCACGCGCGCGGCCAGCGTATCGGCCGTGTCGCCCGGCAGCACCGGCACCGCCGCCTGCGCCAGGATGTGGCCGTGGTCCAGCTCGGCCGTCACCTGGTGCACCGTGGCGCCGGCCAGCTTGCAGCCTTCGTCGATGGCGCGCTGGTGCGTGTGCAGGCCAGGGAAAGCCGGCAGCAGGCTGGGATGAATGTTCACCAGCCGCCCCGCGTAATGCGCCACGAAGCCGGGCGTGAGAATGCGCATGAAACCCGCCAGCACCACCAGTGCCGGGTCGTACCGGTCCACCTCGGTTTGCAGCGCGGCGTCGAAGGCTTCGCGGCTGTCGAAGGCCTTGTGATCCACCACGCCGGTGGCGATGCCCTGCTCGCGCGCAAAGTCCAGCCCCTTGGCGCCGGGCCGGTTGCTGATGACGGCGGCCACGCGCGCGTTCAGGCGTTCGCCCCAGCGCTCGCGCGCGGCGGCGCGCACGATGGCGGCCATGTTGGAACCGGTGCCGGAGATGAGGATGACGATGTGCTTCATGGCGGCGCGATTATCCTTGGCGCATGAGTTTGCGCCCCCTCACCCCCACCGAAGCGCGCGTGCTCGGCACCTTGATGGAAAAAGCCCGCACGGTGCCCGACACATACCCGCTGTCGCTCAACCTGGTCGTCACCGGCTGCAACCAGAAGACCAGCCGCGAGCCGGTGATGGCTATCTCCGACGCCGAGGCGCAGGAGGCGCTGGACGACTTGAAGACACTCAGCCTGGTGATCGAATCGCACGGCAGCCGGGTGGCCCGGTACGAGCACAACTTCCAGCGCGTCTACGGCGTGCCCGACCAGTCCGCCGCGCTGCTGGGCCTGCTGATGCTGCGCGGCCCGCAGACGGCGGCCGAGCTGCGCATCAACGCCGAGCGCTGGCACCGCTTTGCCGACATTTCGTCGGTCGAGGGCTTTCTGCACGAACTGGCCGAGCGGCCTGACGACAAGGGCGGCCCGCTGGTGGTGCACCTGCCGCGTGCGCCGGGCGAGCGCGAAGCGCGCTGGGCGCACCTGCTGTGCGGCCCTGTCGAGATGGCGATTGCTCCTGATTCAGCAGCCACCCGCGCGCAACCGGCAAGCGACGCAAGCCAAAACGACCGCATCACCGCGCTGGAGGCCCAAGTGGCCGCGCTGCGCGCTGCGTTGGAACGCCTGTGCGCGGAACTGGGCATCGTGTCTCTCGCCGGACGCGAAAACGACGAGGCCCGTGCTAAAAACAGCTAACTGACAAGGAGATGGTCTGATGGATCTGGCATTCACCGCCGAAGAACTGGAATTCCGCGACGAGATTCGCGCCTGGGTCAAGGAAAACCTGCCCAAGGAAATCTCCGAGAAAGTGCACAAGGCACAGCGCCTGACGCGCGACGACCAGCAGCGCTGGGCGCGCATTCTGGGCAAGAAGGGCTGGCTGGGCTACGGCTGGCCCACGCAGTTCGGCGGCCCGGGCTGGACGGCGGTGCAAAAGCACCTGTTCGAGGAAGAGTGCGCCATGGCCGGCGCGCCGCGCATCGTGCCCTTTGGCCCCGTCATGGTGGCGCCGGTCATCATGGCCTACGGCAACCAGTCGCAACAAGAGCGCTTTTTGCCCGGCATCGCCAGCGGCGAGGTGTGGTGGAGCCAGGGCTACAGCGAACCGGGCGCGGGCTCCGACCTGGCCTCGGTGCGTACCAAGGCCGAGCGCGTTGGTGACAAGTACATCGTCAACGGCCAGAAGACCTGGACCACGCTGGGCCAGCATGGCGAGTGGATGTTCAACCTGGTGCGCACCAGCAACGAGGGCAAGCCGCAGACCGGCATCTCCTTCCTGCTGATCGACATGAAATCACCCGGCGTCAGCGTGCGGCCCATCAAGCTGCTCGACGGCGAGTGCGAAGTGAACGACGTGTTCTTCGACAACGTCGAGGTACCGGCCGAAAACCTGATCGGCGAGGAGAACAAGGGCTGGACCTACGCCAAGCACCTGCTCTCCCACGAGCGCACCAACATCGCCGACGTGAACCGCGCCAAGCGCGAGCTGGAGCGCTTGAAGCGCATCGCCAAGACCGAGGGCGTGTACGACGACCTGCGCTTCCGCGACCAGATCGCGCTGCTGGAGGTGGACATCGTGGCGCTGGAGATGCTGGTGCTGCGCGTGCTCTCCGCCGAAAAGTCGGGCCGCAACGCGCTGGACATCGCGGGCCTCTTGAAGATCAAGGGCAGCGAGATCCAGCAGCGCTACACCGAACTGATGATGCTGGCCGCCGGCCCCTACAGCCTGCCCTACATCTTCGAGGCCATGGACGCTGGCTGGCAGGGCGACCAGGCCGCCGCGGCCGGATTGCAGGGCTTTCCGGGCGGCGACGTGGCCAACGCCACGCTGGCGCCCAGCTACTTCAACTACCGCAAGACGACGATTTACGGCGGCAGCAACGAAGTGCAACGCAACATCGTTGCGCAAACCGTTCTCGGCTGAGCTTCTCCTTGTGGGAGCGGCCTTGGCCGCGATCAGCGCAGCATCGCGGCCAAGGCCTCTCCCACACCGACCAAAGGATCAAGAAAATGGACTTCGATTTCTCAGACGACCAGCAAGCCCTGCGCGACGCCGTCGCCAAGTGGGTTGAAAAAAGCTATGACTTCGAGCGCCGCCAGAAGACGGTGGCCGCCGGCGGCTTCGACCGCAACACCTACAACGAACTGGCCGAGCTGGGCCTGACGGGCATCTACGTCGACGAAGACCACGGCGGCCTGGGGCTGGGCCCGGTCGAGGCCATGGTGGTGATGGAAGAACTGGGCCGCGGCATCGTCTGCGAGCCGCTGGCGCAGGCCTTCATCACCAGCGCAGTGATCCAGGCCTATGGCGGTGATGACGTCAAATCCGTCTGGCTACCCAAGATCGCCAGCGGCGAGGCCTTGGTGGTGCTGGCGCAGCAGGAGCGCAAGGCACGCTACAGGCTCGACGTGTGCGAAGCCACTGCAGCCAAGAGCGGCGATGGCTACACCGTCACCGGCCTGAAGAACATCGTGCCCGCGGGCGACCAGGCCGACGCCTTCGTGGTGCCCGCGCAGTTGGGCGGCAAGCTGGCCCTGTTCCTCATCGAGCGCGCGGCCAGCGGCGTCGGCACGCGCGGCTACCTCACGCAAGACGAGGCGCGCGCCGCCGACGTCAAGCTCGACAACGCCCCCGCCACGCTGATCACCGCCAACGGCCTGACGGCGCTGACGCACGCGGTCGACATCGGCATTGCCTGCCTGTGCGCCGAAGGCGTGGGCGCGATGGAGCAGACGTTGAAGCTGACCGTGGAGTACATGAACCAGCGCAAGCAGTTCGGCGTCGTCATCGCCAGCTTCCAGGCGCTGCGCCACCGCGTGGCCGACATGAAGATGCAGCTGGAGCTGGCGCGCAGCATGAGCTACTACGCCACCCTGAAGCTGAACGCCCCCGAGGCCGAACGCCGCCAGGCGCTGTCGCGCGCCAAGGTGCAACTGGGCCAGGCGCTGCGCTACGTCGGCCAGCAGTCGGTGCAGTTGCACGGCGGCATTGGCGTGACCGACGAGTACGCCGGCAGCCACTACTTCAAGAAACTGACGCAGATGGAAATGACCTACGGCGACACGCTGCACCACCTGGGTGAGGTCAGCAGCCGTATGACGGAGACCGCGGGCGTTTTTGCCTGAGAGCCCGTTCAACCTATTGATCCGGAACGGTGAAGTCTGAACTTCCTACGGGCATGCTCCCTCGGGGGGATGTCAAAAAGTGAAAACTTCATAGGGCCGGATCAATATTGATATTTTCAATAATCACGACAGCGCGGGCCATCAGCCCCCTCCCATCCCCTCGTCATTGCGGCGAAGGCCGCAATCCATAGAGCGTCACCTTGACACGGCGTTGACCTGCGGACACCGTGTGGATTGCGGCCTTCGCCGCAATGACGGGATGAGGTGAAGGCATTCCATAGGCTTGTCCTGAATTACGAAACTCTCTCAAGAAAACGTTTTGTAAGTCATTGATTTTCTTCAGGCACACCAGCCCTGCTGGCGGGGTTGGGTTGCTCAATAGGCTCAAAGCCTTCTCCCGCCGAAACATTGAACAGGCTCTGAGCGCGGTGCCAAACCAAGCGATAACGGTTTGATACCGTTTTGAAGTATTGAAAAGTGAGCTGCTGGTCCTTGATATTTAAGCGAAAGGCTTGCTTTTCATGCATGAAAAAATTTGAAAGGCTCCCCTGCCTGTGACAGGCAAGCCGCAGTGCAGCAACACCAACAGTGTTGGCAGCAATGCCATGCCGCCTCATGGTGCAGACAGGCCTGCCCACGATGCGGGATGAAGAGCCACTTCACAACGGCGTGCTGACATCCACGCCCTGCAACCGAATTTCCGGTGAATTCGCGTCTGACTAAGCTAAAGTACGCAAAATCGACAGTATTCGCTCTTCGCGAAAACCAAGGAGAAAAGGCCATGTCCCGGTTGTTCTGCCTGCTTTTACTCATGTTCACGCTGCCGCTGGCGGCACAGCCGGTGGGCAATGGCCCAACGGCGGCAAATACCGCCCGGCCCGGCTACTTCGTCTATCAATACATACCGCCCAAGGACCCCGCGCTGAAAGACATCTACGCGCTGGCAAAAAGCACCAACATCCTGTCGCGGCTGCGCGAGGTCGATGCCATCGGCAACGGCTTGTTCATGATGCCCGACCTGCCCATCGTCACCGCCGAATGCGGGCAGGTCAACGCCTTCTATCACACGCGCCGCAAGGTCGTGGTCGTCTGCTACGAAATGATGAACTCGCTGGTGGAAGAAGCGCGCGCGGCCGCCAAGGCCAACCCCAAACTGGGCAATGGCGACCCCGAAGGCTTCACGGCCCACTTCCTGCTCGCCAACCTGCGCTTCATCGTGCTGCACGAAGTCGGCCATGCGCTGATCGACATCCTGGAGCTGCCCACGGTGGGGCGCGAGGAAGACGCGGTCGACCAGTTCGCCGCCAAATTCATGATCATGCTGATGGCACCCGACGCACCCATCCCGGAGCCGCCCGAAACCACGGTTGAACATTACCGGCTTGCCTCCCTGTGGTTCCTTGGCAGGGGCCAGGGCGATGGCTCCTACGGCATGAAGGCCTTCGCCGACGAACACTCGCTAAGCGAACAGCGCTACTTCAACATGATGTGCTACCTGTACGGCTCCAACCCGGCCCGTCTGCTCTGGGTCGTCACCCGCGCTGGCCTGCCCGAAGAGCGCGCCACCCGCTGCCCCGACGAAACCGCGCAAATGGAACGCTCTTGGAGCCGTCTGCTGAGCCCGCATTTCAACAAGGCGCTGACCTCGGGCGCCAGGCGGCGCTGAGGCCAAAGCGGGCAGCCATGCCCCAAAAAATCACTTGACCAGCAAGAAGTCTCATTCCCTTTCCACTTCAAGGTGTCAATCACCGTCACACGGCGAAAGCCGGAAGCCATGTTTCTCGGCACACGCCGTCTGGATTCCGGCCTTCGCCGGAATGACGAGAAATTGCGGCTTTGATCTGGAATTCGGGTGCTTGGGCTATTGGCAAGTGCGAACAACGAAGCAGCGCGTAATGTAGGTTGGCGGTGAGCGTAGCGAACCCCATACATGGACGCCCCCGGTTTGCCAGGCCCCTCAATGGTTGGTGGTCAGACAAGGCACTGATTGCTGCCATACATCCGGACTTTCTTGCGTGGTCTGGGCCACTGTCCCTGATGGAATTCGCTGACCGGCTCCTGCTATCAACCTATCGCGCTTGCTGCGCCTTGGGGTAATCGGGTTTTGCCGGTCACGGTCTTACCTGTCTTACCATCACTTCTTGACTCGCCTGTGCAATCGTGGACTCGTTGCTGCTTGACTGCTTGACTGCTTGGCTCTTTCAGCTACATCGACGAGGCCTTTTGCTGGTCGGCTGGCACTGAGGGTTCAGCCCGGTTGATCCTGAGCTTCATGCTGGCGCCCTGCTGGCTGCGTACCCCGGCTCGTACGCACGCCCATGCGTGAGCATGGCCCAGATGATGCGCACGCTCTTGTTGGCCAGCGCCACCGCAGCGATGTTCTTGTGGCGCCGCTGGGCAAGGGCATCGAGCCAGACATCGCTGGACAGCCCCGCCTGACGCCTGCGCTCGTTGGCCTGGATGACGCTTCTGGCGCCATGAATGAGCAACGTGCGCAGGTACTTGTCGCCTCTTTTGCTGATACCCAGCAACTGCTGCTTGCCCCCTGAGCTGCTTTGCCCAGGCACCAGGCCCAGCCAGGCGGCCAACTGCCTGCCGCTGGCAAAGTCCTTGACGCTGCCCACGGTGGCAATGAAGGCGCTGCTGGTGATGGGGCCGATGCCGGGAATTTGCTGCAGTTGCCGTTGCACTGCCAGATCAGCGCCAGCGCCGGCCTTGATCTGCTGCTCCTGGGCCTTGATGTGTTCGTTCAACTGGCCAAAGTGCTCGTGCAGGCTTTGCAGCAGCAGCCGAAAGCTGCCGGGCAATTCAACGCTGGCATCTTCGATGATCTCGGGGATACGGGCGATGTGGGCAATGCCCTGGGCCAGCGTGAGGCCAAACTCGGCCAGCAGCCCGCGCATCTGGTTGGCCAGCGCGGTGCGGGCCTTGACAAGACCCGAGCGCGCACGGTGCAGCGCCAGCAGCGCTTGTTGCTCGGCGCTCTTGATGGCAACAAAACGCATGTTCGGGCGAGCAACGGCTTCGCAGATGGCCTCGGCATCGGCTGCATCGTTCTTGTTGGTCTTGACGTAGGGCTTGACAAATTGCGGGGCCATCAGGCGCACGGTGTGACCATAGGCCTGGAGCTTGCGCGCCCAGTAGTGTGCTGAGCCGCAGGCCTCCATGCCAATCAGGCACGGTGGCAGTTTGACGAAGTATTCGGCCATCTGGCTGCGCCGCAGTTGTTTGCGCAGCACGACACGACCATCTGCATCAACTCCATGCAGTTGAAAGACGTTCTTGGCCAGATCAATGCCCAAGGTGCTAATGTTCATGATGGACGCTCCTGTCTGCTTCAGAGGTGGTTGATGACCCCCTCACTTTGGCACTTCGATGCCGTTAAGGGTGGGGGCGTCCATTCCATTAACCTACCAGGCTGTCGCGATGAAAGGGGGGGCAGGGGGTGTTTATGGCAAAGGCCAAAGGGCGGCTGCGCCGCCCCCCAATCACTGACTGGCACGCACCAACCGCACCGCGGCGTTGTCGCTGAAGAGGACGGAGCCGTCGTAGAACAGGACGACCCAGGCGGAGCCCGCGAGGCCCACAAGGGGCGAAGACGACCAGTACCAATCGCTGAGCGTGCCCGGGAAGGCGGTGGCATCGATGGCTGGGTTTTTGCAGCCTTTGTCGGCCAGGCTGTTCAGCTCGTCCACATCAGGCAGGCGCCACGGCCCCTGGTCGCGTGCCAGCTTGAGTGCGGCTTCGTGGGCCATGGTGGTCGCCGTACCGGTGCAGGTGGTGCCGCTCCAGCTCTGGCCTTCGCTGCAGCGCCTCCAGATCAGCTTGGTTTGTTTATCGGTAACCTCGGTGCCATCGGCGCTGATGGAAAAGCGCTGCGCCGTGGGCACGCTGGGGCAGGCAGCCTGCGCCGTGGTGGCCAGCAGGGCGGTGGCCACGGCCACGGGGATCAACAGGGTTTTCATGAGAAGGGTTCTCCTTTTGTGGATGGCGAGAAACATAGGAAAGTCAAAGTCATTCATCGCAGAGGCGCGGAGGGGCGCGGAGACCATGCAGATTGGGGTGGCGGCGACAGCGAAAGCACATTTGGCGAGCGCACGCAGGTTGGCGGTGTTTTCTATGGGGTAAGCCGAAGGCGCACCCCAACAAACACCACCTTGCCCTTTTCACGGTGGCGGCAAAGGCCAGCGGTGGTGCGTTTGGGTTCATTTCATTCACCCCAACCTCCGCTGGCAGCACAGGTTGGGGGGAGCGCAGCGAAACCCAACAAAACCCAGTGGGCATATCCGGCGGCGAATACCCGTGCCTTTTTCAAAAAACATCAGAACCGATAACTGACGCCCACCGACAGCACGGGAAACACGCGCAGCTTGTTCAGGTCTTTTTGCACCTTGGCAATTTCGGCATCAAGGTCTGCTTGCTCCACGCCCTGGGTGCCGACGATGTTCTGCTGGATGTTCTTGAGCTTGTATTTGCCGATCATCACGCCCAGGTCGGCGTTGAATGACCAGCCCTTGCTGTCAGACTTGCGGTGGCCCCAGCCAATGCCGATATAGGGTGCCACCTTGGGGTATTCGGCATCCACATTCAGATAGTGCCCAGTCAAATCGACATCCTTGCCGTTGATGGTGGTGGTGGAGTTGGCCGCGGCGCGCGAGCGCAGTTTCAGCGCGTTGTCGTTGAAGGCCAGGCCGCCGGTCAGGCGGAACTGGTTGCCGGCGGGGAACCAGTCGCCATAGGCGCCCACGCGGTGGGCGGCCAGCTTGGCGGAGTAATCCACCCCGCTGATCCTGTCATTGCGCTTGAAGCCATAGCCGCCCGTGATATCGCCGCGCACGGTGAAGCTGTCGTTGATGGGATAGGCATAGCCCACGGTCACGCCGGTCAGGCCTACGGCACCATAGACCTCGTTGGCCTGTGCTGAAACGGCGCCCACGGTCAGTGCGGCCAGTGCCGCAGCTTTCAAGAATTGATTCATCATGATGATTAAAAGTGAAGATTTAAAAGAACAGATTCAAAAAGCGCACGAGAAACAGACCCTGATAAACAGCTCCTTTATTGCCAGCTACCGCAGTACCCATCAGGCAGAAACTTCAACCAACACGGCCGTTGTCAGGCACCCGGTAGCTGGCTTTTGACATCCACGAAAAAACCTCTCTCCCTTTTTGACCATGGCATCCGAGACAGCCACGCCTGGCGCGGGCAAGGCAAACAACGCCTGACTTTTCAAGATGGGCGCCGCCCTCTCCCTGCCTTGCATCCACCGGCCAAGGCGGGCTGCTCGGATACAAATTTTTTCAAACCTTATCGGGCGATCAAGGCGCAGGCAAATTGACTTGTATCTGATGCATCTTCTTGCAAACATCCATAAAATGTGGGTCAACCCATTGAAGCACCTGGGTTTCAAGCTATCGAATTTGATGTTTCGCGTGAGTTAACTGGCGGTGTTCCGTTGCAGTCCATGGCGACGAGGGGGCCAGACGGTGGCAAATCTGCAACGATTTGTTGCCCCGAAAGACGCTCGGCTTGGCTGTCATACGGATTCGCGCTCCAAACGATGGCGGTTCGCGCGGCGGCGGGGGATGACGAAATGATCTCGCTGCGCTTTGATGACGGCGGCTGCGCCGCCATGACACCATGGAGCGCCAGGCGTTTGGCGCACGGTCATCGTCATTTCGTCATTGACGCCGCGCAGCGGCGAAGTCATTCCGTCATGAGTAAAAAACCATCTTTTTGAACGCAAAACGGTATCGGGCATGGAAGGGCCTGCCGGGTTTTTCATGCGCCACGTCGTCGAGCGACGCCGCCGGGATTGCAGCCCTCGCCGGGATGACGAGAGGGTTTGGATCTGGAATTGAAGGCAGCGCCGTGCGGCGGCGCGGCGTCACTCGCCGTCGGCCCCAGGATCAGGATCGGGCGCTTTTTTCCCCTTGCGTGCCACGGGCAGCCACGGGCCGTAGCCTTCGGCGGCCAGCGTGTCGGCAAAGCCGGGGGGCTGCTGGCGCAAGAGTTGCTGCAGTTCGGCGCCGATGCGTTGCTGGGCACGTGTGCCGGCGTGCTGGTGTTCGCGCACGAAGCGCAGGTACAACACCAGCATGATGGCGAGCTGGCGCGGGTCGGCAATGGCGCGCAGGCGGCGCGTGGCGGCTTTGTAGAAGCGCTCGTCGTCTGGCAGCAGGCCAACGCATTCCAGCGCGGCCTGGCCCTTGGCGTCGAGCTGGCCCAGGTCCTGCGGGTTGTCGAGCCAGAACTCGGCGAAGAAGATGTATTCCCACGCGGTGTCACGGCCAGCGTCGAACTTGTCGGTGTAGGCCATGGTCAGGCGCTGCCAGCGCAGCACGTCCCCCGTGGTGGTGTCGCCCGCCCAGCCGGTGAGCCGGCCCCAGGTTTGCAGGTGGAACGCCAGGTTGGCCACATAGGCTTGCAGGCGCGTGACGTCGCCTTGCGACAGCGCCTGGTGCATGGCGGCCTGGTAGTGGCGCAAGGCCAGCTCGTGCAGGGCGGGTGCCTCGGCGGCGGCGGGGTCTTGCTCCAGCAGTGCCTGGATGCGGCGGCGGGCCAGCAGGGCGCGCAGGTTGTGCCATTCGGCCAGGGTGTGCTGATCAGGCACGCCATGCAGCGGCGGCTGGCGCGTGGTTTGCCACAGGCTGGCATGGGTTTGCGCGGGCGCGCGGTCGTATTGCACGCGCTGCAACAAAAAACTGGCATGCAAGGGCAGGCCTGGGGTGGCGGGCAAGGCGCTGCCGGCCACGTGGCGCAGCAGGGCCTCGGCCTGGCTGTAATCGCCCATGCGGCGGTGCGCGGTGGCCGCGCGCAGTTGCACCAGGGCATGGCCTTCGGGCGTGAGCGCGCAGCCGTTCAGGGGTTGCAGCGCGTCGAGCACTTCAAGCCATTGACCATCAATGGCAAAGGCATCGGCCAGCAGCAAGTGGGTGAGCACGGGCAGCAGGCTGGCATGGCCGGGCACGCGGGTGAGCGCGGCATGGGGCCAGTCTTGCGCCGATGGCGCGGCCATGACATGCTGCCCATCCACCGTGGCCCGCACCGCCCGGTCACAACGCAGGTGCCACGGCCCCACGGTCCATTGGCGCGGCGCTGATTCCACGCGCCAGCCCAGCACGGGGTGCGCCTGACAGAAGGCGCGCAGGTTGCCGAACAAGCGCTGGCACTGGGCGCGGTTGAGTGGCTGGGCCTGCCCACGCGCGGCTAGGCGCTGTTGCAGATCGGCGGCGGTCAGGCCCTGGCTGCCGGCGCCCAGCAGGGCCGCCAGCACGGCGGTTTCCCAGCGGCGGGAAAAGCGCACGCAGCACCCGTCGGCCAGTTGAACCGAATTGGCATGGGTGTCAATATGAAGCTGCGCCATGCTAGGCTTGAACCTAGAAACGGCAGTTGGATGCGCCCGAGCGTGCCGTGATGGGCGTGCCAGGCAAGGCGAGAGGACGCGGCAGGCTCGTGCCTGCAAGGACGAGCAACGCCGCATGGCGCGCCCAGCGCGGTGCGATCGGGTGCATAGCGCGCTCACCCAACAGGTGAGTGTGATCGAAGCTGTGAAAGTCAGTGCTCATGCGGGTTGCCCAAGGATGAGCACCTTCTACAACCTGCCGGCACTGGGCGTGAAAGTCAGTGCTCATGCGGGTTGCCCAAGGATGGCAAGCGGTCAACTTCCGTTTCTAGGTTGAACAAGAGGGGTTTGACGGTTGTGCGGTCCCGTCGAGCTTGGCATTGATAAGAGGCTGTCCTCTAAGAAAAACCAAGAAGACAAAGAGCCGACCATGGGGAAGGATTTTTACCAGGACGCGGTATGCAGCGTCAGCCAGGCGAGGCCGCGAGGCGGCTTATTCTGCCTGCGCCCGTCCCCGTGGCTGGCGGCCATGGCGCTGGCCTGCGGCCTGCCTGCCCTGGGCGCCCAGCCCGCCAGCGGTGAAGCCGATGCGGATGCGCCCCCCGCGCTGCCCACGGTGGAAGTCAAGGCCGCGCGCGACACCCTGACGGACACACCCACCCCCGGCGCACTGGCGCCCGTGCCAGCCCTGGGTGAAAACGATCTGGTCAACGAGCCACGCATGGATGGCGCCTTGGTGGATGCCGGCCTGGCCCAGTGGGACGCGGCGAATTCGCTGGGCATCGGCCAGGGCCTGAACCTGCGCGGCTTTTCGCTGAGCAACCAGAACACCACGCAGTTGCAGGCCAGCCGCGCCGTGCTGAACGGCCATGCCGATCTGGCGTGGCGCTTCGTGCGCGAGCCGGCCACGGTGCAGTCGGTGCGGCTGCTGGGCGGCGCCGACGCCACGCTGCTGGGCGCGGGATCGCCCGGCGGCACCTTGCAGATCGAAACCAAGGCGCCCATGGGCGTCAGCGCAACGCGGCTCGACCTGCGCCTGGTCAGCAACGGCACGCGCCGGCTGGTGCTGGACACCGAGCGCGCGCTGGGGCCGCTGCAAGTGCGCGGCGTGACGGTGCTGCACGGCGGCGACCGCACCGAAGACGGGCTGACCGACCGGCACCAGGCGGCGCTGCTGTCCACGCGCCTGCCCTATGGCGACGCCAATCAGCCCAGCCACGTGCAGCTTGACCTGGAATACCACCGCAACCGCCTGCCCTACGCCTTTGGCGCGCCCTACGAGGCGGGCCGGTTTTGGCTGGAGCACGACTACGTGGACGCGGCGCATGCCCGTGCCGACCGGCGCTACACGCGGCAAGCGCTGTACTGGCGGCACCGCTTTGGCGAGGCGCTGACGCTGAGCGCGCACGCGCAGCGCGGGCGCAGCACGCGCGACGAGGTGCTGCCCGGCTTCTTCACCCTGCTGGACGCGCAGCACCTGATGGGCTACTACCGCGAGCTG
The DNA here is from genome assembly GCA_030538085.1 of Pseudomonadota bacterium. Lineage (GTDB taxonomy): Bacteria > Pseudomonadota > Gammaproteobacteria > Burkholderiales > Burkholderiaceae_C > Ottowia. Next base: position 46,982 of record JAUNUR010000006.1, read on the forward strand.
AGCGAGCGCAACCGCCAGCTCGACGCGGGCCTGCGGCTGGACGGCCAATGGCGCACCGGCGCCGCCCAACACCGCTGGGCGCTGGCCTGGCAGGGACACCGGCAGGCGCGCGACTTTTCCGGGCCGCAGAACATTGGCGGCTTCACGCTGGCGCTGGACAACCCGGTGTTTCCCGCGCACCCCGAACTGCTGCCCCTGACGCCGCGCCACCACTTTCAACGCTACCGCGAGCAGGGCCTGGGCGCGGCCTGGCAAACGCAATGGAACGGCTGGGACTGGCGCGTGGGCATGCGCCAGGCGCGGCTGGCCCTGGACGGCGGCAACACCCCCGGGCAAGCGCTGCAAGCGGCGGCACGGGCCAAGCCCCTCACGCACGCGCTGGCGCTGGGGCGCGAGCTGGGCCAGACGCAGCGGGTGTGGCTGAGCCGCACGCAGTCGTTCATGCCCAACCGCGGGCAACTGGCCAGCGGCGCCTGGCTGCCGGCCAGCCGAAGCGTGCAGTGGGAAGCCGGCTGGGCCTGGCGGGCCGAGGCCGCCCAGAACGACGCCCCTGCCACCCGCCAGCCACGGCCGGAGCTGAGCGTGACCGCCTTCGACATCCGCCAAGGCAATTTGCCGGCGGTAGACCCCAATGACCGCGATTACTACGTCCTCCGGGGCCATGTGCGTTCGCGCGGGCTGGAGCTGCGGGGCCAGGCCAGCACCGGCGTGCTGGATTGGACGGTGGCGCTCAACCTGCTGCGCGCGCGCGTTGACCCGGGCGATGGCGGCCCACTGGAATATCTGCCGGGCGTGGCCCAGCGCTTTGGCATGGTGCAGGTCAGCGCGCCGGTGGCCCCGCACACGCGGGGCTGGGTGCGCGTGCTGGGCACCGCCCGCAGGCCGGGTGATGAGCTGGCCACGTTCCACGCGCCCGGCCACGGGCTGGTGTCGATGGGGCTGGAACACACCTTCCAGTCCAACCCGGCGGCGGCGTACACGCTGGGCCTGCGCATCGACAACCTGACCAACCGGCGCTACGTGCGCGCGCTGACGGGTGCCGACAACGTCTGGCAAGGCGATGGGCGCCGGGTATCGCTGTGGCTGACGGCGCTGTTTTAAAGCCGGCCACGCCCGTGCGGCGCTGGCGGGTACGGGCGCGGGCACGCGCGCCCCGCGCCCTGCTGGCCGCCGCCCTGCTGTGGGCCTGTGCCGGACCGGCCGCGCTGGCGCAGACCGGCGCGGCACCAGCGCCCACATCGACACCGACACCAGCGCCCGTGCTGCGCTGGGCCACCCAGGCCGACCTGCGCACGCTGGACCCGCATGCGCAGAACGACTCGCTCACCAACAGCGTCAACGGCCACATCTTCGAGCGGCTGACCGCGCGCGACGAGGCCATGCAACTGGTGCCATCTCTGGCCAAGCGCTGGGAGCAGGTGGCGCCGCTGCGCTGGCGTTTCTGGCTGCGGCGCGGCGTGCGCTTTCACGGCGGCGAACCGTTCAGCGCCGACGACGTGGTGTTCTCCATCCAGCGCGCGCAAAACGTGCGCTCGGGCGTGGCGCAGTACGCGCGGGCGCTGGGGCGGGTGGTGAAGATGGACGAGGGCACGGTCGATTTCGAGCTGAGCCAGCCCAACCCGGTGTTCCTGGACCACGTGGACGCCATCTTCATCGTCAGCCAGCCCTGGATGACCGAGCGCGGGCTGCAAGCGCCGATCCGCCGCGAGGGCGGCGCCGACCCCGGGCTGCGCCAGGCCAATGGCACCGGTCCGTTCAGGCTGGTACTGCGCGAGCCCGACGTGCAAACGGTGATGGAGCGGCACCGGGCGCACTGGGCCGGACCGGCCCACGGCGCTGGAAACATCGCGCGGCTGGTGCACCACCCCATCTCATCCAACGCCGCGCGAATGGCGGCGCTGCTGGGCGGCGCGGTGGACCTGGTGACCGATCCGCCCGCCAGCGACCTGGACGCGCTGGCCGCCAACCCGCGCTTTCGCCTAAACAGCGTGGTGGAAAACCGCGTGGTCTTCCTGGGCATGGACCAGGACCGCGCGCGCCTGCCCGACGCCAGCACGGCGCACGCCAACCCGTTCAAGGACTTGCGCGTGCGCCAGGCGCTGGCGCACGCGCTGAACGTGCCCGGGTTGGTGCAAGGCGTGCTGCGCGGGCGTGGGCAGCCAGCCTTGTGCCTGAGTCCTTCGCCCGCCGCCTGCGCGCTGGCGCCCGAGCTGGCGCGCCTGGGCCTGCCGCACAACCCCGCCCGTGCCCGGCAACTGCTGGCCGATGCGGGCTGGGCGCAGGGGTTCGCGGTCACGCTCAACTGCCAGGACCGCTTTGGCACCATTTGCCAGGCCATGGCCCCGATGCTGGAACGGGTGGGCGTGCGCACCCAGGTGCAGATCGAGCCGGCAACCTTGTTCTACGGCAGGCTGGACCGGCGCGACGCGCATTTCTACGTGCTGAGCTGGGGCGGCGCCGAGGACGACCCGCAACCCACCATGGACCCGCTGATGCATTCGTGGAACGCGGCCACCGGCCAGGGCCAGGAAAACCATGGCCGCTTTGCCGATGCGGGGCTGGACGCGCTGATCAACGCCGCCGGGCAGGAAAGCGACCCCGCGCGGCGTGCGCCGCTGCTGCGCCAGGCGCTGGTGCGCCACGAGGCGGGTCGGCACCACCTGACGCTGCTGAGGCCAGCGCTGTCGTGGGTGATGCGGAAAGACGTGCGGGCAACGCCCTTGCCCAGCGGACGGGTGCAGGGGTGGATGTTCTCCGTGCGCCCCGCCATGTAATTCCAATTCCCGCTCTACACGGCTAACCCAGCGCCTGCAGCAGCGCATCGAACTCCGGCACACCGGCGGCGGTGTTGTCGAACATCAGCAGCTCAGGGTATTCGCCCGCATCCGGCAGAAACAGGCGCGTGCGGTAGTCGTCCCAATGCGCGAGCTTCCAGGCATCGTTGGGGTTGCCACGCGCGGCGATGCGGCGGCGCGCCTCGGCTTCTTGCAGGTGCACCCACACGATGCGCACTTGCACATCGTCGGCCACGCCCAGCCAGGCGCGGTCGGCCAGTTGGTGTGCCTTGACCTCGCGCGACAGCGGGCCGACCACGATGGTGCTGACGCCCAAGCCCAGGTTTTCGCGCGCGGTGTTCAGCAAGCCGTGGTATTCGGGATTGCGCAGGTGCTGCAGGTAGGGCGGGCTGTCGCGGTCGTTCGGGTCGCCCGTCAGCACGCCCATCACGGCGGAGCTGTAGTCGCCGTACAGCGTGTCCTTGTCCAGCAGGCAGAACGATTCACCGCTGCACCGCGCGTGCGAATCGGCCATCAGCGCGGCAATGGCGCGGCGCGCCAGCGTGGTCTTGCCGGTGCCGGCATGGCCGCAGAAAAAAATCAGTCGAGGCATTCTTGAAAGCTTCAGCGTTGAGCGTCGGGCGTTGAGCGTAACAGCCATGCGCCCGGCTTTCACGCTCAACGCTGAACGTCCAAAGTTGAGCCCTCCGCTCAGCCGTGCAGCCGCGAATTCTTGGGCAGGTGCGCCATCAGGAACTCCATCTGGTCGGCCAGGATGCGGCGGTTGCGCAGGATGAAGTCTTCCCACAGGCTGGGCACGTAGGGCGTGTACAGCAGCGGCATGCGCGCCTGCTCGGGCGTGCGGTCGCGCTTGCGGTGGTTGCACGAGCGGCAGGCGGTGACCACGTTCATCCAGTGGTCGCGCCCCTGCTGCGCCACCGGCACGATGTGCTCGCGCGTCAGTTCCACTTCATGAAAGTGGTCGCCGCAATAGGCGCAGATGTTGCGATCACGCGCGAACAGCTTGTCGTTCGTCAGGCTAGGACGCAGATCGAACGGGTTGATATTGGGCACGCCCTTGGTGCCGATGATGCTGTTGATGGTGATGATGGACTGCTCGCCCGTCACGGCGTTGTGTCCGCCGCGGAACGTGGCCACGCGCTGGCCCACCTCCCAGCGCACCTCCTCGGCGGCGTAGTGGATCACCGCCTGCTCCAGCGAGATCCAGGATTGCGGCAAGCCTTTTGCCGACAACTTGAGCACCTTCACAAAACGACTCCTCCTGTTTGAAGAACCATCGTCTGTGGCCGGCGGCGCCAATGCAGACCACCCCTTGGCACGGGGCAGACCCATGCCAACCAGACAATATACTCCGTTTTCATGACGATTTCGCGTCTATGCGCTTGACTGGCAAGCGCAAGGCGCTATCAAAAAATAAGCCCTTGAATCCATGAAGATCTTCCGCGGCCTGCGCCACCCCGGCATCGCGCCCGGCTGCGCGCTCACCATCGGCAATTTCGACGGCGTGCACCGGGGGCACCAGGCCATGCTGGCGCTGCTGAACAACGAAGCCGCGCACCGTGGCGTGCCCAGCAGCGTGATGACCTTCGAGCCGCACCCGCGCGACTACTTCGCCACCGTGCTGAACAAGCCCGATCTGGCGCCGCCGCGCGTGTCCACCTTCCGCGACAAACTGGCCGAGCTGGCGCGCTGCGGGGTCGGCCAGTGCATCGTGATGCCTTTCAACCAGGCGCTGGCCAGCCAGCCGCCGCAGGCCTTCATCGACGACGTGTTGGTGCGGGGCTTAAGCGCGCGCTACGTGCTGGTGGGCGACGACTTCCGCTTTGGCGCCAAGCGCGCGGGCGACTACGCCATGCTGGACGCGGCGGGCATGGCCCAGGGTTTCGAGGTGGCGCGCATGCAGAGCTACGAGGTGCACGGGCTGCGCGTGTCGTCCACCGAGGTGCGCGCGGCGCTGGCCGAAGGCCGCATGCAGGACGCGGCGCGGCTGCTGGGCCGGCCTTATTCAATCAGCGGCCGCGTGGTGCACGGCCGCAAGCTGGGCCGCGCGCTGGCCGAGACGGCCGCCGGCAAGGGCGACGGCTTTCGCACCCTCAACCTGCGCTTTTCGCGCCGCGCCCATGCGTGGAAGCCCGCCGCCAGCGGCATCTTCGTGGTGGAGGTACACGGTCTGACGCCCGAGCCACTGGCCGGCGTGGCCAACCTGGGCGTGCGCCCCTCGCTGGACCCGAGTGACGTGAACGGCGGCCGCGTGCTGCTGGAGACGCACGTGCTCGACTGGCCCGCGCACCTGGGCCCCGAGGGGGCCTACGGTAAAATCATCCGCGTGGACTTGCTGCACAAACTGCACGACGAATTGCGCTATCACAGCCTGGCGGCGTTGACCGAAGGCATTGCGCGCGATTGCGCCGACGCCCGCGCCTGGCTGGCGGGCCGCACGGCGCGAATTTGAAGGGGCGGCGGACGCCCCTGCTTTCTACAGTCCGCACCAGCGCCCCACTTCGTATTTCATAGCTGCTTGCGCTTGCCGTGCCTGCGCAAACGGCCGATTTGATTCATATTTTCTCCAGGCTTTTCACACCATGAGCAACGAGAACAAGACCGACTACCGCAAGACACTCAACCTGCCCGACACACCGTTCCCCATGCGTGGTGACCTGCCCAAGCGCGAGCCGGGCTGGGTCAAGGAATGGGACGAAGGCGGCGTGTACAAGCGCCTGCGCCAGGCGCGCGTGGGGCGCGAGAAGTTCATCCTGCACGACGGCCCGCCATACGCCAACGGCCAGATCCACATCGGCCACGCACTCAACAAGGTGCTGAAGGACATGATCGTGAAGGCGCGCCAGCTCAAGGGGCTGGACGCGCACTACGTGCCGGGCTGGGACTGCCACGGCCTGCCGATCGAGAACCAGATCGAAAAGCTGCACGGCCGCAACCTGAGCCGCGACGAGATGCAGGCCAAGAGCCGGGCGTTTGCCACCGAGCAGATCGCCGGTCAGATGAAGGACTTCAAACGCCTGGGCGTGCTGGGCGAATGGGACAACCCCTACAAGACCATGAACAAGCCGAACGAGGCGGGCGAGTTGCGCCTGTTCAAACGGCTGATCGAAAAGGGCTTCGTCTACCGCGGCCTGAAGCCCGTGTACTGGTGCTTCGACTGCGGATCGGCGCTGGCCGAGGCCGAGATCGAATACCAGGACAAGCGCAGCCACACGCTGGACGTGGCCTTCGAATCCACCGAGCCCGAGAAGCTGGCCGCAGCCTTTGGTGTGCAGCCTTTCGACAAGCCCGCCTTCGTCGTCATCTGGACCACCACCGCCTGGACGATCCCGGCCAACCAAGCGCTCAACCTGGGCCCGCACATCGAATACGCGCTGGTCGACACGCCCAAGGGCGTGCTGCTGCTGGCCAAGTCGCGCGCGGAGGATTGCCTGAAGCGCTACGGGCTGGAAGGCACCGTCATCGCCACCGCGATGGGCGACCAACTGGGCGGCCTGAACTTCAAGCACCCGCTGTATGACGTTCATGAAGGTTATCGCCGCCTGTCGCCCGTGTACCTGGCCGACTACGCCACCGACACCGACGGCACTGGTATCGTGCACTCGTCGCCCGCCTACGGCGTGGACGACTTCAACTCCTGCGTCGCGCACGGGATGAAGCACAGCGAGATCCTCAACCCCGTGCAAGGCGGCGGCAGCTACGCGGCGGACTTCCCGCTGTTCGGCGGCATGGACATCTGGAAAGCCGCGCCCGTCATCACCCAGACGCTGGCCGACGCTGGCCGCGTGCTGGCCACCAGCGGGCTCGACCACAGCTACCCGCACTGCTGGCGCCACAAGTCGCCGGTGATCTACCGCGCCGCCTCGCAGTGGTTCGTGCGCATGGACGAGGGCGAAGGCGTGTTCACCACCGACAAGGCCACCGAAACCCTGCGCACCACCGCGCTGCGTGCCATCGAGCAGACCGCCTTCTATCCGCCCGCCGGCAAGGCCCGCCTGCGCGACATGATCGCGGGCCGCCCCGACTGGGTCATCAGCCGCCAGCGCGCCTGGGGCGTGCCGATCCCGTTCTTCCTGCACAAGGAGACGGACCAGCTGCACCCGCGCACCATGGAGATCATCGACCAGGCCGCCGACATCGTGGAGAAGGGTGGTATCGAGGCCTGGAGCCGCGTGACGACGGAAGAAATCCTCGGCCCCGACGACGCGCCGCACTACAACAAGAGCAGCGACATCCTGGAAGTGTGGTTCGACTCCGGCTCCACCTTCTGGCACGTGCTGTGCGGCACGCACCCCGACGAGCACCACGAGAGCGGCCCCGAGGCCGACATGTACCTCGAAGGCCACGACCAGCACCGCGGCTGGTTCCACTCGTCGCTGCTGCTGGCCAGCGCCATCCGTGGCCGCGCGCCCTACCGCAGCCTGCTCACGCACGGCTTCGTGGTCGACGGCCAGGGCCGCAAGATGAGCAAGAGCCTGGGCAACATCGTGGTGCCGCAGGAAGTCAGCAACAAGCTGGGCGCCGAGATCATCCGCCTGTGGGTGGCCTCGACCGACTACTCGGGCGACCCGAGCATCGACGACAAGATCCTGGCCCGCGTGGTCGACAGCTACCGCCGCATCCGCAACACGCTGCGCTTTCTGCTGGCCAACACCAGCGACTTCGACCCCGCCAAGGACGCCGTGGCGCCCGAGCAGATGCTGGAGATCGACCGCTGGATGCTGGCGCGCGCGGCGGAGTTCCAGGGCGAGGTGCTGGCGCACTACGAGGTGTACGAATTCCACCCCGTGGTCGCCAAGCTGCAGCTGTTCTGCTCGGAAGACCTGGGTGGCTTCTACCTCGACGTGCTGAAGGACCGCCTGTACACCACGGCACCAAAGTCGCTGGCGCGCCGCAGTGCGCAGACCGCGCTGTGGCACCTGACGCACGCCATGCTGCGCTGGATGGCGCCTTTCTTGAGCTTCACCGCCGAGGAGGCGTGGAAGGTGTTCGGCGACAGCGAATCGATCTTCCTGGAGGAGTATTCGACCTTCGATACGCCCGATGCCGCGCTGCTGACCAAATGGGAGCGCATCCGCGCCATCCGCGAAGTCGTCAACAAGGACATCGAGGTACTGCGCGAGAAGGGCGAAGTCGGCTCGTCGCTGCAGGCCAATGTCACGCTGACTGCACCAGCCGACGACCATGCGCTGCTGGCCAGCTTAGGAAGCGATCTGAAGTTCGTCTTCATCACCTCCGCTATCGAACTGGAAGCTGGTAGCGCTTTGTCCACGAGCGTCAGGGCCTCGAAAGACGTCAAGTGCGAGCGCTGCTGGCATTACCGCGACGACGTGGGCCAGGACGCAGCGCACCCGACGATCTGCGGCCGCTGCGTCAGCAACCTGTACGGCGCGGGCGAAACCCGCACGGTGGCCTGAACGCCGCACGGCGCATATCGTCCATCGTCATTCCGGCGCAGGCCGGAATCCACCAGCTTGCCCATGAACCACCGCGCTTGAAGAAGCACTGGATTCCGGCCTGCGCCGGAATGACGGTGGCTTGAGCACCCTACGAAAAACAAGGAAACGGATCAAACCCCATGGCACGCAGAAAATCCGGTGCGCCCGGTCTGGCACTCTGGCTGGCGCTGGCCGCGTTGGTGGTGATGCTGGACCAGTTCACCAAACAACTGATCCTGGGCAACTACCAGCTGGGCGACAGCACCTACGTCACCAGCTTCTTCAACGTGGTGCGCGCCCACAACACGGGCGCCGCCTTCTCGTTCCTGGCCGGCGCGGGCGGCTGGCAGCGCTGGTTCTTCGTGGCGCTGGCGGTGGCCGCCTCGGCGTTCATCGTCTGGCTGCTGCGCTCGCACCCAGGGCAGAAGCTGTTCGCGTTTTCACTCAGCATGATCCTCGGCGGCGCCATCGGCAACGTCATCGACCGGCTGCTGCACGGCTATGTGGTGGACTTTCTGGACTTCCACTGGTCGTTCCTGAGTCCGATGTTCTACCGGGGGCACTTTCCGGCCTTCAACGTGGCCGATGCAGCGATCACGGCGGGGGCGGTTGGGTTGATCCTGGACGAGATTTTGCGGGTGCGGCGCGGGCGCTGAAGCTTGTCATCGAAACCCCGAGGTATTACCATGAGATTGCATCGTAATACTTGGATTTCCCGATGACCACCACCGCTACCACCACCATCACCGTCAAGGGCCAGGTCACGGTGCCCAAGCACATCCGTGACGCGCTCGGCCTGGTGCCTGGCACGCAGGTCGGTTTTGCGCTGAACGACGCGGGCGACGTGGTGCTGCGTGCCGCCCAGCGCCAGCGCGGCAAGCCCACGGACCGCTTTGAAGCGGCCCGTGGCAAGGCCGACGTGAAGTGGCGAACGCAAGACCTGATGAAGCTGCTGCGCGCCGACTGATGCTGGTCGACACCAACGTCCTGGTCGATGTGCTGGAAGACGCCCCCCAGTGGGCCGACTGGTCTATCGGGCAGTTGCGCGCGCAGTCGCGCGTTCACCGGCTGGTCATCAACCCGGTGATCTATGCCGAGCTGTCGCTCACCTTCTCCACCGTCGAGGCGCTGGACGAGGTGCTGGCTGGGATGCAATTGCCCGTGTTGGAGATGCCTCGTCCCGCGTTGTTTCTGGCAGGCAAAGCATTCGCCCAGTACCGTCACCGTGGTGGCGCCAAGAGCAATGTGCTGGCCGACTTTTTCATCGGCGCACACGCCGCCGTCGCCGGCTGGCCGATCCTGACGCGCGACGGCGGTCGATACCAAAGCTACTTCCCAACGGTGAACCTGGTGACGCCCTGAAGCGGCACTGACGACGTGAACGCATGATGCGGCTCTTCATGCGCCGCGCGGGCGCTGAAGCCTCACCAGCCGCGCAGCATGAAATCGAGGCAGGCCTCGACCACGGCCTGCTCACCTTCAGTCAAGCTTCTCACCGGCTGCCGCAGCAATGGCGTGGGCACGGCCAGAATGTTGGGGGGGTCGAGCACGAATGGCTCGCCCTGCACCGTGAAGGTGCTTTGGGCACGCTGCAACACCGGCTGGCCCGGCTCGGCCTTGCGCAGCGGCACGCACCAGCGCGTGGCGGTGGTCACCAGATCACTCTGCACGTCGAGGTAGAGGGCGTGCGTGGCCCGCGGGTTGGGGTTGCGGTAGAGGTCGAAACGCGGCATGGGCGTCAGCTCGCAGCGTCGCCGGTTTCCTGCAGATACTGCTGCAACTGTTCGGCCGCTGTGCCGTGCGTCGCCACATCGCTGGCGTAATGTTCCAGCGCCTCGCGGTTGGCCAATGCCCAGGCATTGGCTCGCGTGTAGCCCCCCGGGGGCCGCCAGTGCGTACCGTCGGTCGACTCGCCGGTCTGTGCCACCTGCCGCGTCGCCGCCACCAGCTTCATCGGGATCAACTCCACCCGCTCATCCGGGTGAATGACCATCTCGAACAACTGGCCTGCAAAGCGTTTGCCCAACGAAATCTGGCCGCTGGCACCCACTTCCTTCAACATCGCTTGGACTCCGGATATTTCATGCAATCATGCGGCATGAAAAACAGGGTGTCAATTGAGTGCGTCCATGGCAATAGCTCCACTCAGAGCGTGAGAATCGTGCTGCCCGTCGTCTGCCGCGCCTCCAGCGCCCGATGCGCCGCCTGCACCTCGGCCAGCGGAAAGCGCTGGTCGATGTGAATCTTCACCTGGCCGCTGCGCACCACGTCGAACAAATCATCGGCCATGGCCTGGCAGCCCTCGCGCGTGGCGATGTGGGCGAACAGCGATCCGCGCGTGACATACAGCTGCTTGGCCGTGAGCGCGAGCACCGAAAACGGCGGCACCGGGCCGCTGGCGTTGCCAAAGCTGACCATCAACCCCATCAGCCGCAGGCACTCCAGCGACTTCTCCCAGGTGTCCTTGCCGACCGAGTCGTACACCACCTTCACGCCCTGGCCGCCGGTGATGTCCTTGACCCGCGCGGCGAAGTCCTCGGTACGGTAGTTGATCGCGTGCGCCGCCCCGTTGGCCAGCGCCAGCCGGCATTTTTCATGAGAACCGGCAGTGGCGATCAGCTGATAACCCAGCGCCCTGGCCCACTGGCAGGCGATCAAGCCCACGCCACCCGCCGCCGCGTGCCACAGGATGTGATCGCCTACTTGCAGCCCCTCCACCGGCAGCGTCTTGCGCAGCAGGTACTGCGCCGTCAGCCCTTTGAGCATCATGGCGGCGCCGGTGTCGAAGCCAATGTCGTCGGGCAGCTTGCACACGGTCAGCGCGGGCATCACGCGAGCCTCGCTGTAGCTACCGGGCGGATTGCCGGCGTAGGCGGCGCGGTCGCCCGGCTGCAGGTGCGTCACGCCCTCGCCCACCGCCTCGACGATGCCGGCGCCTTCCATGCCCAGCGTCAGCGGCATGGGCAATTGGTACAGGCCGCTGCGCTGATACACGTCGATGAAGTTCAGGCCAATGGCCTTGTGGCGGATGCGTATCTGGCCCGGCCCGGGTTCGCCCACGGGCAAGTCAACGAGTTGCATTTCTTCAATGCCGCCGTGGCGGGCGATCTGGACGGTCAGGGGCATGGTGATGGTCTCTCAGGTGAATGGGGGTGTGGGCACGATGGTGCCATGAAGCCCCCGCCCGCGCACAGGCGGAATCAGACACAAGCCCATCACTACACATTCAATAGCTGCTTGCACAGCATGGACGGGCGACAAAGGCCAATTTGGCATACAAGCGCAAGCTGTCGCCCCGGCTGCACATCCGCTACAGTCCGCCCTTCATGTCCGCGCGTCTCACGCCCCGCATCGCCGTCCTGCTGACCTTGCCGCCCTTGCTGTGGGCCGGCAACGCGGTGGTTGGCCGGCTGGTCACGGATCTGGTGCCGCCGATCACGCTGAACTTTCTGCGCTGGGTGCTGGCCGGCGCCTTGCTGCTGCCGCTAGCGGCCTGGGTGCTGCGGCCGGGCAGCGGGCTGTGGGCCCACTGGCGGCGCTTCGCGCTGCTGGGCCTGCTGGGCGTGGGGCTGTACAACGCACTGCAGTACTTGGCGCTGCATACCTCGACGGCGCTGAACGTGACGCTGGTGGCCTCCAGCATGCCGCTGTGGATGATGGCGCTGGGGCGGCTGTTCTTCGGCGCCGCCATCACGCGGCCACAACTGGTGGGCGCGCTGCTGTCGATGGCCGGCGTGGCGGTGGTGCTGGCGCGCGGCGATCTGGCACAGTTGGCCCAACTGAAGCTGGTGCCGGGCGATGTGTACATGCTGGCCGCCATCATCGGCTGGGCCTGGTATTCGTGGCTGCTGGCACGCCGGGCGGAGCCGGATGCGATTCGCGCCGACTGGGCGGCGTTTCTGCTGGCGCAGATCGTGTTCGGCCTGGGCTGGTCGGGCCTGATGACGGCGGGTGAGTGGGCGCTGACCGACGCGCGCATCCAGTGGGGCTGGCCGCTGGCGGCGGCGCTGCTGTTCGTGGCCGTGGGTCCGGCTGTACTGGCCTACCGCTGCTGGGGCCTGGGCGTGCAGCACGCGGGGCCCACGGTGGCGGGCTTCTTCAACAACCTAACGCCGCTGTTCACCGCCGTGATGTCGGCGCTGTTCCTGGGCGAGGCACCGCGCCTGTACCACGCGGCGGCGTTCGCGCTGATCGTGGCGGGCATCATCGTGTCGGCGCGGCGGTGATGGCATGAACACGCCACCACCCTCCTTCCCCTTGCCACAACCCACCGGCTGGTGGCGCTGGGCGCCGGGCGTGCACGTGCTGTTCAACTACCAGCGCGACTGGCTGGCCAGCGACATCGTGGCGGGGCTGGTGCTGTCGGCCATTCTGGTACCGGTGGGCATGGGCTATGCCGAGGCGGCGGGCGTGCCCGCCATCTACGGCCTGTACGCCACCATCATCCCTCTCGTCATCTACGCGCTGCTGGGGCCCAGCCGCATCATGGTGCTGGGGCCGGATTCGACGCTGGCCGCCGTCATCGCCAGCCTGATCCTGCCGCTGGCCGGCGGCAGCGTGGAACGCGCCATCGCCCTGGCCGGCGTGCTGGCGCTGATGACAGGCGTGTGCCTGTTGCTGATCGGCTTCGCGCGGCTGGGGGTGATGGCCGATCTGTTTTCCAAGCCCATCCGCCTGGGCTTTTTCAACGCCATCGCGCTGACGGTGATGATCAGCCAATTGCCCAAGCTGATGGGCTTTTCGGCCACGGTGAGCGGCTCGCTGGCGCGCCTGGCCGAGATGGTGCGCGGCTTTCTGGACGGACGCGGCAACCCGGCCGCCATGGTCGTGGGGGTGAGCTGTCTGGTGCTGATTCTGGGCATTCGCCACTGGCGCCCACGCTGGCCCGCGGTACTGATCGCCGTGGTGCTGGCCACCAGCATATCGGCGTTGTTCAACCTGTCGGCCACGGTGGGACTGGACGTGGTGGGCCCCGTGCCGCGCGGGCTGCCGGTGCCCACGCTGCCCTTCGCCACCGTCACGCTGGACGACCTGCGCGTGCTGGCGCCGGGCGCGGCCATCATCGCGCTGCTGGCCTTTGCCGACACCAGCGTGCTGTCGCGCGCGCTGGCACAGCGCAGTGGCACGCGCGTGAACCCCGACCAGGAAATGCTGGCACTGGGCAGCGCCAACCTGGCGGCGGGGCTGATGCAGGGCTTTCCGATCAGCAGCAGCAATTCGCGCACGCCGGTGGCGGCCAGCGCTGGGGCGCAGACGCAACTGGCCAACCTGGTAGGCGCGGGCGTCATCGCCCTGCTGCTGGTGCTGGCGCCGGGCCTGGTGAAGGACATGCCGCAAGCGGCGCTGGGCGCGGTGGTGATCACCGCCTGCATCTCGTTCACCGACTGGCCGGGCATGCTGGCGCTGCTGAGGCAGCGGCGGGTGGAGTTCATGCTGGCGGCGGCCAGCTTTCTGGGCGTGGTGTTCTATGGCGTCATCGAAGGCATCGTGGGCGCCATAGCGCTGTCGCTGCTGGTGATGGTGTGGAACGCCTGGCACCCTTACCACACGGTGCTGGTGCGCGTGAATGGCATGAAGGGCTATCACGACGTCACGCGCCACCCCGAGGGGCGCTTCGTGCCCGGCCTGGTGCTGTTCCGCTGGGACGAGCAGTTGTTCTTCGCCAACGCCGACCTGTTCCACGAGGCGGTGCTGCAAGCCGTCGATCAGGCCATCACGCCCACCCGCCAGGTGATCGTGGCCGCCGACGCGGTGAACGACATCGACGTCACCGCCGCCGACATGCTGGCCGTGCTGGACCATGAACTGGAGGCACGCGGCATCGACCTGCAGTTCGCCGGGCTGAAGGGCCATGTGAAGGACTTGATCATGCGCTACGGCCTCAGCCCGCGCTTCGACGCCGAGCACTTCCACCCCACCGTGGGCAACGCCGTCAACGTGTACCGCGCACGGCATTCGGTGAACTGGAAGGATTGGGACGAGTAAGCGCCCGCCAACTTGCGGCCTTTGCCGGCCGCAGCGGCCTGTTCGGCACCGGCAAGGAAATGTTCGCCAGCGGCCAGCGCTGATGGCGGGCGTGAAGGACTACCCCGGCAACGAGCTGATTCAGGCCATCGTGCCCGACCCGGCCGCCGCTGACAAAAGCGCCGAGCTGGAGCAGGCCCGCAAGACGCGCGACTGGGCCAAGGCCCGCATGAAGGCCAAGGGCATCACCTCGGCCGAGAAGCTGACCGTGCAGACGCTGGAAGACGCACGCGAGGCGGCGCAGCTGCTGGACAGCAAGGTCGATCCAGCCGAAGCCGCCCAATACCGCCAGTGGGCGCTGAGCGTGGCCGAGCAGGTGGCCATGGCCTCAACGGAAGGCGGCTTCCTGGGCTTTGGCGGCACGCGCCTGAGCGATGCGGAGAAGTCGCTGATCGAGCAGATCAAGGTGGCGCTGCGCGCTTAGACCATGACGCGCCTGGCGACGCATGATCTCGCTTCGCGTCGATGACGAAATGACTTGACGCCTGTCATGGCGCGCAGCGCCGTCATCGACAGCGCCAGCAGAAATCATGCGCCGCCAGGCGCGTCATTCAATACGGCCTCAGAGGCTGTCCTCCAATTCATCGCGGTAAGCGATTGCTCCGGATCGGGTGTCCTGCAAGGCGCATTTCGCAGCCAATAGCTTGTGCTATTGGCAAGGGATGCAACGCCGCAGGGCGCCCGAGACCGGGGACAAGCGCGGCGCGAGGAGTTTGGGGACAGCCTCTCAGGGCTTCACCAACCGGTAGTGATGCGCCACCCGCTTGGCCAGCACGGCCGAGGCCAAGTAGGCATTGGCCGTGTCCTGCCGGTGCGTGACCAGCGTGATAGGCACGCGCGCGCCCATCACCAGGCCCGAAGCGGTGGCGCCCGCCAGGTACTGCAGCTGGCGCGCCAGCATCGAGGCAGTTTCCATGTCGGGCGCCAACAGCACGTCGGCCTGACCGGCCACGGGCGAATTCGGGTGCTTGGCATGCGCCGACTGCGCCGATACCGCGCTGTCGAAGGCCAGCGGCCCGTCGATCAGGCCGCCGCCCAGCTGGTCGCGCTCTGCCATCTTGCACAGCGAGGCCGCGTCGATGGACGAGGGCACGCTGGCGTCGATCTCTTCCACCGCCGACAGCACGGCCACGCGCGGTGTCTCCACGCCCATGATGCGCGCCAAGTCCATCGCGTTGCGCGCGATGTCGGCCTTCTCGGCCAACGTGGGCGCGGCGTGCAGCACGGCGTCGGTCAGCAGCAGCGGCTTGGCGTAGGTGGGCACTTCAAAGCGGAAGATGTGCGACAAACGGCGGCGCGTGTGCAGCGCGGGCACGGCATTCACGGCGGCCAGCAACTCGTCCTTGCGCAGGCTGCCAGCCATCAGCGCTTCGACCTTGCCTTCGGCGGCCAGCACGGCGGCGGTGGCCGCGGCGGCGGCGCTGTGCGGGGCGGCGATCAGTTCAATGCCCTGCAGATCCAGCCCGGCCAGCTCGGCCGTCTCGCGGATGCGCTCAAGCGGGCCGATCAGCACCGGCTCGATCAGGCCTTCGCGCGCGGCACGCAGCGCGCCCTCCAGCACGCCCGTGTGGCAGGGGTGCACCACGCCGCAGCGCACGGCGCTCAGGTCCTTGGCCTGCGTCAGCAGCGCCTTCAGGCGCGCCTCGGGGTCGAACAACTGGATGTGCGGCGCATCGATGCGCGGACGGCGCACCTTCTGCGTGGGCGCCAGCACCTTGGCCACGCCCGACAGCACCTTGTCGCCCTGCTGGTTGGTCACCACGCAGTCCAACTCGACGCGTTTCTTCTCGGGCTCCTTGGTGAGCACGGTCACCGTCACCGTCAGCGTATCGCCCACGCGCACCGGGCGCGAAAAGCGCAGCGACTGCTCCATGTAGATCGTGCCCGGCCCCGGCAGCGTGGTGCCCAACACCGCTGAAATCAGCGCGCCGCCCCACATGCCGTGGGCGATGACGCCGTGGAACATGCTGGCGTCGGCATAGGCCTGGTCCAGGTGCGCCGGGTTGGTATCGCCCGACACGGCGGCGAAAGCCTGAATGTCGGCCTGGCTCAGCGTGCGCACCAGGCGCGCCTGCTGGCCGACCTGCAGTTCATCGAAAGTGATGTTCTCGATCATGTCGCCCTCGGCGTGGGTGGAAGAAGAAGCGGAAGGATTCAGGTCGGTCGTGGTCATGCAGCCAATGGGTGCCGCCATGCCGGGCGCAAGGCCGGTACAGCGGGCAGCCTGATCTGGGGATAACCCCTAGATTGTGCCCGTCCGCCGTGGCAATTTCATGAAGCCGCCTGCCCGCAAGGCCAAATGCGTCACGCTAGGGCGCATTTGGCGCGCCCCTGCCAGTGGGGTGTGGGAGCGGGCTTGCCCGCGATGGAGCGGTGTGGGCGGGCGGGGCGCTGCATCGCGGCCAAGGCCGCTCCCACAGGGCCGGGTACGCGCCGCAGGCGCCGGGCGGCGTCTCACGCTCCACCAAAAAACCTGCACACAACCCAGATCACCATGGGGTATATCCATCCATCGCTTGTCTTCAAGCGCTGGCCGATACCCACATAGAGAGCATGCAAGACAAACCCTACACCGAACCGCTGCCCGGGGCGATACGTGGGCACCGCCCCGCTCAGTAGGTGCCCGGATACGCCCCGCCGTCCGGCAGGATGTTCTGCCCCGTCAGGTAGCCCGCCTGCTGGCTGCACAGAAAGGCGCAGATGGCGCCGAACTCTGCCGGCGTGCCGAAGCGCTGGGCCGGAATCTGCGCCTGCTGCACCGCACGGATGTCCTCGATCGGCTTGCCCATCTTCTGAGCCGCGCTAGCCATGGTGCCCTTCAGCCGGTCGGTGTCGAACTTGCCCGGCAACAGATTGTTGATCGTCACGCCCTTGGCCGCGATCTCGGGGTTGCGCGCCAGCCCCGCGATGAAACCCGTCAGCCCCGAACGCGCGCCGTTGGACAGGCCCAGGATGTCGATCGGCGCCTTCACCGCGCTGGAGGTGATGTTGACGATGCGCCCAAAGCCGCGCGCCAGCATGCCGTCGATAGTAGCCTTGATCAGCTCGATGGGGGTGAGCATGTTGGCGTCGATGGCCTTGATCCACGCATCGCGGTCCCAATCGCGGAACGCGCCCGGCGGCGGGCCACCCGCGTTGGTCACCACGATGTCGAAATCCTGGCGCTGCGCGAATACCGCTGCACGGCCCTCGGGCGTGGTGATGTCGGCGGCGACGAACTGCACCTCGCCCCCCGTGCCGTTGGCGCGGCCCGCTCTGATTTCAGCAGCGGCAGCGGCAAGCGCCTCGGCCCCGCGCGCCACCATCAGTACATTCACCCCTTCGGCAGCCAACGCCTCGGCGCAACCTCGTCCCAACCCCTTGCTGGCACCACACACCAGCGCCCACTTGCCTGCAATGCCCAAATCCATCGTACGCCCCTTGATCTGTTTAGTGAACGTTCACTATTGTCGCCCGCTGCCTTGGCGCTCGAACCGTCAGCGGACTCAGCTACCATTCGGGGTGCTGCCTCGTGCGGTGTAGTAGTCAAGTATTTGACTGGCGTGGCCTTTCCGCGCCGGTGTAGTCAATGAACTCTTCTTCTTTGAGTCTGCGCAGCTTCCGGGCGGCCAAGGCTGTGTGGAAAGCACTGTTTCTGCGCGAGGCCATGGTGCGCATGTTCGGCACGCGGATGGCGTGGGCATGGCTGGTGCTGGAGCCGGTTGTGCATGTGCTCATGTTTGTTTTGATATACAACGCACTACGCCTTCGACACCTCGGCGGCATCGAAACCGCACTCTGGATCGCTGTTGGCCTGCTCGTGTTCCTGACTTTCAGGCGCACGTTAACCCAGGTGCAAAACGGTGCGAACGCCAATATTTCACTTTTCGCCTATCGGCAGGTGCGCCCCGCCGATGTGGTACTGGTACGTGCCGGATTCGAGGGCGTGAGCATGCTGGTGATCAGCTGCCTGGTCTTTCTGGCCGGCGCGCTGATGGGCTGGATGGCATGGCCCGCCAGCCTGTGGAAAGTGCTGGAAGCCTTTACCTTGGCGTGGCTGTGCGCCTTTGGACTGGGCATGGCGTTTGGCGTGTTGGTCAAGCTGGTGCCCGAGGCCACGCACATCATCGGCTTCATCACGATGCCCCTCATGATGATCTCTGGCGCCATCTTTCCGTTGGCGATGGTGCAGCAACCCTATCTGGGCTGGTTGCTGCTGAATCCACTGGCTCATGCCATCGAGGCCGCGCGCGTGGGCTTCGCACCTTACTACCATGCTGTGCCGGGCTTGGATCTAGGCTATGCCTATGGCTTCGCGTTGGTCTTGGTATTCATGGGGCTGGCCCTGTTCCGGCGCTTCGAGCAGCGGCTGATCATGCAATGATTGAAATCATCGACGTTCATAAACGTTATTACACCGATCACGGTGTAGGTCCTTGGGTGCTGCGAGGCATCAACCTGACCATTCCGGCGCGCTGCAGTGTGGGGCTGGTGGGGCGTAACGGCGCGGGTAAATCCACTCTGCTGCGCATTGTGGGAGGTGTGGACTATCCCACCAAGGGCGAGGTGCGCCGACACTGCAATGTGTCCTGGCCCATGGGCTTTGGCGGCGGCCTGCAAGGTAGCATGACGGGGCGGCAAAACACCAAGTTCGTGGCGCGCATTCATGGCATGGAACACGACATGGCGCGCATCCTGAGGCAGGTGCAAGACTTCGCGGAAATTGGCGCCGCGTTCGAAGAACCCATCAAAACCTACTCTTCAGGCATGCGCTCACGCCTGCAATTCGCGCTGTCGCTGGCTTTCGACTTCGACGTCTACATCTCGGACGAAATCACCGCCACCGGAGACCGCGCTTTTCAGGCCAAGGCCACCAAAGCCTTCAAAGACATGGTGGGCAAGGCCAGCATCATCATGGCATCGCACAGCGACAACACGCTCAAAAACTTCTGCCAAGCGGGCATCTGGCTGCATCAGGGCCAAGCCCATTGGTTCGACCAGATTGACGAAGCCCTGCGAGCCTACAACGACAGCATTTCTTCCCCCTCCACATGAAAAACTCTCCCTTGCTCGCGAATCCCCATCTAAGAAGCCTTTGGCGTTCTCCCCTGCGGCTGCTGACGGTGCTGGCCTGTTTCCTGAGCGCCGCATATTGGCTTGGCATGGCATCAGACCGGTACGTATCGGAATCGCGCCTCATCATCCAAAGCACCAACCTGCACAGCGGCGCCTCGTTTGATCTGGGCAGCCTGATTTCTGGCAGCACCAGCGGCAATCGAGCAGATCAGTTGCTCCTGCGCGAGCATTTGCGCTCCCCCGACATGGCGGAACAACTGGATGCCAAACTGGGGCTGCGCACCCATTACAGCAGCGAGGGCGACTGGCTCTCCCGCTTGTGGGGTGGCGCAGATGCCTCGCGGGAAGCTTTTCACGCCTACTACTTGCGCCGCATCAGCATTGAATTCGACGAGTTTTCAGGTGTGTTGGTGGTGAAAGCTCAGGCCTACGATGCCGCGCTGGCACAAAAGATTGCGCAATCGTTGGTGCAAGAAGGCGAGAACTTCATGAACCGCATGGCGCACGCCATCGCGCAAGACCAAGTCAGCTTTCTGGAAGAGCAGGTGCAATCCCTGAATACCAAGGTACAAAGCACGCGTCAAGCCTTGCTGGGTTTTCAGGAAAAAGAGCGGATGATCTCGCCTGAAGCGGTTGCGCAAACCATTGCCACCATTGTCGCCAACCTTCAGGGCCAACTGGTGGAGTTACAAGCGCAGCGCAGCGCATTGCAAGCTTATCTGGTAGCTGATCATCCAAACATCGTTTTGCTGAACCAGCGAATTTCAGCACTGGAAAAGCAAATCAGCCAAGAACAAGCCAAGCTCGCCGCGCCAGGCGGTAAAACCTTGAACAGGGCGGCAGAGGCGTTTGCCCAGCTTGAATTACAGGCCAAGTTCGCGCTGGACATGTATAAAACGGCATTGACAGCATTGGAGCAAGGACGTCTGGATGCCACGCGCACACTCAAGAAAGTTTCGGTACTTCAGCAGCCTAATCTGCCGCAGGAGGCCACCGAGCCTCGACGCCTATACACCACCAGCGTCTGGCTGCTGGGCATTCTGCTGCTAGCGGGAATCATGAATTTGATACTGGCTATCGTGCGCGACCATAAGGATTGAACATGGCCATCTATCTGAGAAAAATCATCAGGGCACGCCGCCCAAACCCCACAGGCAATTCAATGGTTAACTCTATATTTCAAGAAAAAAGCTATCATCTTTCGGCGCTTGATAATGTACGGCGAACTGCTCAAGCCATGATATTAGGACTGCTTTTATCGTGGACAGCCCCGGTAGTAGCCCAATACGACGACCCCAATCTCGGACTTGGGATCACCTTGCCGGCGCCCACGGCAACGAAATCCACAGCCACTCCAACCAGCACGGCAGAACCAGTCTCAGCACGCGCCTCATCATCCGCCTTTGTTCCACCGCCGCAAACACCTGATCAAATCCGGAATCAAGCCAGCGATGTCTTTGGCGCCCAGCTGTTCACCGGCGCCTTCAGCCAGCCTGGCGCCACGCAGTTCAATCCTGATTACGCCATTGCCATCGGCGACCAGATCCAAGTGCGGCTATGGGGCGCCTTCACGTTCGAGCAGACGCTGACCGTGGATCCACGCGGCAACATCTTTCTGCCGCACGCTGGCCCGGTGCAATTGCTGGGCGTGCGCAATCAAGAGCTGCAAGGCGTAGTGCAGGCAGCTATTCGCCGCACCTTCCGCAACAACGTCAACAGCTATGCCAGCCTGGCCGCAGCTCAGCCAGTGCGAGTGTTCGTGGGCGGCTACGTCAACCGGCCTGGCCTCTACAACGGCACCAGTATGGACAGTGTGCTGCGTTACCTGGACATGGCAGGTGGTGTCGACCCCGAGCGTGGCAGTTACCTGCAAATTCAGGTCAAGCGTGGACAGGCCACCAAGGCAACCGTCAACCTGTACGACTTCTTGCTCAACGGCACCATGCCCATGGTGCAACTGGCGGATGGCGACGTCATCTTCGTGCCACCGCACACTCAAAGGGTGAAGGTCAAGGGCTTGGTAGCCAACGCTAAGCGCTTCGAATTCACCGGAGCCCAGCAAACCGTTGCCCAGCTCATGTCGCTGGCCAAACCGCTGGCCACCGCCACGCACGTGCGTGTGATGCGCAACACGGGCAGTATTCGAAATGCCGAGTATTACCCGTTGAGCGAAGCTCACACCGTGGCCCTGAGCAATGGCGACGAGCTGGAATTCACCGCCGACAAAAAACCGGGCACTATCACCGTCCGGGTAGAAGGCGAGCACTACAGCCCACAAGAATATGTGCTGCCCTACGGCACCTCGATGGGCATATTGCTTGGCCAGATTCAGCCCACGGTGAACTCAGACATGCAAAGCGTGCAGCTGTTCAGGGAAAGCGTCAAACAGCGACAGAAAGAAATGTTGGCCACCAGTCTGCACAGCCTGGAAATGGCCCTGCTGACCGCACGCAGTGGCAGCAACGAAGAAGCTCGCCTGCGCAAGGAAGAAGCAGACCTCACCCTGCAATGGGTAGAGCGCGCCAAAAAAATAGAGCCTATTGGTCAAGTTCAAATCGCCAAGGCCAGCCAGTTGAACAGCATGCTATTGGAAAACGGCGACGTTCTACGCATTCCCCGCAAGGATGATTTGGTTCTGGTGAGTGGTGAAGTACTCTTTCCAAATGCAGTAGCATACGAATCCAGCAAGAATCTGCAGGACTATATCAACAACGCTGGCGGATTCACCCAGCAGGCAGACAATGCACGGGTGGTCGTAGCAAGAGTAGATGGCTCATATGAACAAATCGGCACCAATAGCTTTTCCTCATCCACCAACATTCACGCTGGCGACCAAATCCTAGTACTACCAAAAGTCGATGATAAACGCCGTCAATTCTGGAAAGATTTGACACAAATCATGTATCAAATTGCCGTGAGCGCCAAAGTAGTATTTGGACTTTAATTATTGATTGGAAAGCCGACAGCTTTAAATTCTAGTATTCCCAATAAATAATTGATTTTATTGACGATTTCAACCTTAAAGTAAGACAGGTTTTTTAAAGAAGTTTGACTTTTCATTAATATCGAACTCAACAAAACAAAATCCCAACATTCAACATTTATCGAACCACCAATTTATTATAGTGCCTTAGCCAACAGGAGTGACTTTGAAAGTTCTAACAGTATTTGGTACACGACCAGAAGCCATAAAAATGGCGCCCTTAATTAAGGCATTAAAAAAAACAAATGAAATTATTTCTAGGGTTTGTGTAACGGCGCAACATCGAGAAATGCTTGATCAAGTTCTTGATTTCTTTGAAATAGATTCAGACTATGACTTAAATATAATGAAATCCAAACAATCACTGAATAGCATTACCTCGGATATCCTCCAGGGAATGGTGCCAGTTTTAAATGATTTTACCCCTGATTTGGTGCTAGTCCACGGAGACACCGCGACAACATTTGCTGCATCACTAGCCGCTTATTACAAAAAAATCCCGGTCGGCCATGTAGAAGCTGGACTTCGCACCGGTGATATTTACGCCCCTTGGCCGGAAGAAGCAAATCGAAAATTAACAGGCTGTCTAGCCCAATATCACTTTGCTCCAACAAAAAAATCATGCGCCAACTTGGTAGCTGAAAACATTGACCCAAAAAACATTTTTATAACAGGAAATACGGTAATCGATGCACTCCTGTGGACAAAAGAAAAAATAGAAAGCTCCAAACATCTAGAAGAAAAAATTAACAAGAAATTCCATTTTTTACGAGAAAATGCTCGTATGATTTTAATCACGGGTCATCGCAGGGAAAATTTCGGCAGTGGATTTGAAAGAATATGTCACGCCATTCGAGATCTCTCCCTTGAGCATCCTGATGTAGATTTTATATACCCTGTTCACTTAAATCCAAATGTGAAAATTCCAGTAGAAAATATATTAAACGATCTAAAAAATGTTCATCTAATTGCCCCTCTCGAGTATCTACCATTTGTTTACCTGATGAATAAATGTCATTTAATATTAACAGATTCTGGAGGCATTCAGGAAGAGGCTCCATCTTTAGGAAAACCCGTACTTGTAATGAGAGATAAAACAGAAAGACC
The DNA here is from genome assembly GCA_030538085.1 of Pseudomonadota bacterium. Taxonomy (GTDB): domain Bacteria; phylum Pseudomonadota; class Gammaproteobacteria; order Burkholderiales; family Burkholderiaceae_C; genus Ottowia. Next base: position 70,384 of record JAUNUR010000006.1, read on the forward strand.
AGAAGCCGTGGATGCAGGAACCGTTAAATTGGTAGGAACAAATATTTCAGCCATTAAAGAAGGAGTCAGAGAGCTTTTGAATAACAATAACACTTATCAAAACATGACCCACGCTCATAATCCATATGGCGACGGATCTGCAAGTCAAAAAATTGTGGATCATATCTTATTTGAAAGAACAAAATCTCAGGTCAAAAAGCCATGAAAAAAACAATTTCTGTAATTGGACTAGGATACATCGGATTACCCACAGCAGCGGTCTTTGCGGCAAGTGGTGTAAAGGTCATTGGCGTTGACACCAATGAAAATGTAGTCAACCTAATAAACAAAGGAAAAATTCATATTATTGAACCAGGTTTGGAAGATGTTGTAAAAAAAGCAGTTAAAGATAAGCTGCTTATAGCACAAAGCAAACCATCACATGCCGACGCATATTTGATTGCTGTGCCAACACCATTTCATAGAGATCATGAACCCGATTTATCTTATATAAAGACTGCATCAAAGTCTATCGCATCAGTTTTAAAAAAAGGAGATCTTGTTATATTGGAATCAACTTCTCCAGTTGGTACGACGGAGCAAATGTCAACGTGGCTGGCCGAAGCACGACCTGACTTGACGTTTCCTCAATCATCTGGAGAAGACTCTGACATTCGTATTGCCCATTGTCCTGAACGAGTTTTGCCGGGCAAAGTCCTGAATGAACTCGTTATGAATGATCGCGTGATAGGTGGTATGACACCAAGATGCTCTAGCGCCGCATCGTCTCTCTATCAAATATTCCTTAAAGGAGCATGCATTATTACAAATGCAAGAACTGCGGAGATGTGCAAGTTAACAGAAAATTCTTACAGAGATCTAAATATTGCGTTTGCAAATGAGCTGTCTATCATATGCGACAAGCTTAATATTAATGTGTGGGAATTGATCCAGTTGGCAAATCGTCATCCAAGAGTGAATATTTTACAGCCTGGTGCCGGTGTTGGAGGCCACTGCATTGCAGTAGATCCTTGGTTTATAGTCCACAAAACACCTGACGAATCTCAGATCATCCGAACAGCACGTAAAGTTAATGATGAAAAACCACAATGGATCATAAAAAAAATTTATAGTGAAATTAAAAAAATCGAGTCAAAGGGGCGGCCGTTAAATGAAATTAATATTGCCATTTTAGGAATAACATTTAAGCCAAACATTGATGATTTGAGAGAAAGCCCAGCCCTGGAAATTTCAAGAGTTCTGATCAAAAATCTTAACTTAAAAATAGCAATCATAGAGCCAAACATCAAACAATTACCAGATGATCTATCTAATGCCCGACTGCTTAACCTAGAAGAAGGCTTAAGTCAGGCAGATATTATTGCCGTATTGGTTAAACATGATCAATTCGAAAACTTATCTCAGCTAATAAAGCCGCATCAAAAATATATTGATGCCGTCGGCATTTTTAGCTAACTTCACAAATAGCACTCATCGTTATGAAAAATCTTCGAAAAAAAAATAATTCTATCTCCTTGGAACAAACTGTTCAAAAATTAGAGCAGGTAGTCACTTCAGCCTTGGAGATTAGAAGTCTCAGGGAATCTTTCGAAGATATTTCTCATAAATATACTGAGGCACAGAAAGAAGGAGATAGACATTATTTGATGCTGACTGCATCAAAATTAGAAAATGAAAACCTCAAGAAAGCTCTTGAGGAGATGTCTCGAAAGTACACGGAAGCACAGACCAAGAGAGATGGTCATTACTTGAAGTTGATTGCCTTGGAAACCAGATACAAAAATGAAGAGTCTAGGTTTAAAGATAATATTGAAAAGTTACAAAATAAAATCTTATCTCTTCAGAAACAAGTCGAGATATACAAAAGAGATAATACTAAACTTTCCAGTTCCCTTAGCTACAATCTGGGGTATGCATTAGTAGGCAACAAAAAAATTGTTGACTATTTTAACATGCCAAGAAATATTTTTACTGCCTTTAGAAACCATAAAAAAAAGAAAGATGCTAGAGCATCGGAAAATATAATTGAATCGAAGCCCATTGAGCCGGATGTTAAAATTGACGCAGTTAGCCCCAATGATCAACCGGCTGTTAACACCAATAAAATTGATAATTCTGGAAATGACGGCAAAGTTAAAATAAGTGGCAGCATCCCAAGATCTGAAGTTTTATTACGCGGATGGAGTGCAGAAAAAACAATACCAGGCAAACCAACCGTTCTCGCTGTTGTCGACGAGTTTACTAAGGAATGTTTTTCAAGAGTTTTTAATTTTGTCTTGCCGAGACCAGACAATTGCATCGAATTACTACACGCGATAAAACCAGATTTCATTTTTATTGAATCCTCTTGGCATGGCAATTATTCCACTTGGAAATATAGAATTGCAAAATATGCACCCCCCCCTGGAAATGAATTAAGCCTCTTAGTAAATGAAGCCAAAAGCTTAGGTATACCAACCGTTTTTTGGAATAAGGAAGATCCTGTTCACTTCGCGCGCTTCATTGATTCAGCAAAGAATTTTGACTATATTTTCACCACTGCACAAGAGTCAATCAGCGCTTACAAGGCAAAGAATAGTCGTGCCTTAGTTCAGGTACTTCCATTTGCCGCGTCAGAAGATCTCCATGCTTTTGATCCTGAAATAGAGCGCAATGGAAAAATATGTTTTGCCGGCTCTTACTATGCAACTCGATTTGAGGAGCGGCGTAATGATCAGTTGATGCTGTTAGATGCTGCTTCTTGCTATGATTTTGACATTTTTGACAGGAATTTTGCGGTGGAAGCAGATAGTCCATTCGCTTTTCCAAAAAAATATCAAAAATTTGTCAAGGGATCTTTATCATATATAGAAATGTGTCGCGCATATAAGGAGTATTCCATATTTCTCAATGTCAATTCAATAGTGAATTCAGAGACAATGTTTTCACGACGAATATTTGAACTTTTATTGGCTGGAACGCCTGTCATTAGTAGTCCATCCGTAGGTATAGAGCGTTTTTTTGGCAACGATGTTGTTTGGATAGTCGAAAGTGAAAATGAAGCCAAATATGCAATTGATAGACTGCTGAATGACAAAAATGAATGGTTAAGACGTAGCAAGAAGGGACAAGAACTTGTTAAAAACAACCATACCTACTCTCATAGAGCAAAATTTATTTTAAATACCATTTCCAACACTTCGGAATCGATATGAAAATCCTGATAAATGGTCATGATCTAAAATTTTTCTACTCAATTAGAGCTGAGTTGGAAAAAAATGGCCATGTGTTTTTGGAAGATATCTGGAAATCACATGACCATCATGATTCCACACATAGCTTGAGATTAATTGAGAGCGCGGATACAATAATTTCCGAATGGGCACTAGGAAATGCAATTTTTTATGCTGAAAACAAAAAGCCACATCAACGCCACATCGTTCGATTTCACGCTCAAGAGCTAAGAACTGAGCATTGTTTTAAGATCAATTATGACAATGTCGACAGAATTGTCTTTGTTGGACCGCATGTAATGCGGGAGGCGATAAAGAAATTTTCGATACCAGAAAAAAAATGTGTACTCATCTCAAATTATGTAGATTTTGAAAAATTTGATATAGAAAAAATGGGCGGGAATGAATATTGCCTAGGGATAATCGGTTTTTCCCCAATGAGTAAGCGGCTAGATCGACTAATTGATGTTCTGGAAATTCTTGTAAAAAAAGACAAGCGTTATCATATTCGAGTAAAAGGACAAATGCCTTTCAGTTATGATTGGCTGTGGGCTCGAACAAAAGAAAGAAATTATTATGAAAATTTATTTACTAGGATTAACTCGAATCCTAGCCTTCGATATAATGTAATATTCGATCCGTATGGAGATGATGTGCCTGGTTGGCTGCGCTACATAGGATTTATCTGCTCGCCTTCCGATTCCGAGAGTTTTCATATGGCGTTGGCAGAGGGAATGGCCTCTGGAGCAGTACCGCTAACTTGGAAAAGGGAGGGTGTGAATGAAATATTCAAATCCAATATTACTTTTGAAGATCCTGAAGTAATTGCAAATTATATTATAAATACAAATGAATCCAACGAATTTAGTAGGCTATCCCGCCAGGCAAAAATATATATAAAGAATAATTTTTATAAGCAAAATGTAATAGACTCTTGGATAGATATTCTGAAGCCGTCAGATGACAATGAAGAAAAAGTATTAAAAAATTCTTATGAAAAATTATTTGTGATTTATGGCATTGATCGATGGGAAAATTTTCATCGCAAGGAAATGCTTGAGGCGCTGGCGAAATCAGTTGACGCTGGAACAGCCTTATTTTTTATTGAGCCTGGCAATCATTATATTACATTGAGAGATAAAATTAACATCGACGAAGATGAGTTAAAAAATGATGCTTTATGTATACCTCGAAAAAAGGGAAAGAACATATACGTCTCCCGCATTATAAATTCCGGGTATTCTAAAAATTTAAAAGAAAATAGTGACTTCCAATCACTTCCAAGCATCTACGCGGAAGCAACACGAAAGTATATAAAAAATATATTTGGCGATAATATAAAAATTATCCATTGGATTTATAAGCCAGATCAAATTAAGAATTTGATGCAGAGTGATAAATATATTTACGAAGTTTACGATGAGTACACTCGAGATTTCAGTACCGGGGCTTTGTTACCGGATGTTTTCAGAAGCGAGCCTGCTATTTTAGGCGGAGCGGAAAAGGTAGTCTTTACCTCTAATGTTCTATTTGAAAGAAAGAGAGATTTCTCCAATAACCCTCTATTAATGGGAAACGGCGTCGACTTTAGCTTGTTCAATAAATATTTGGCCTTAGATTCTGAAAAATCAATCGCAAAGAAGGGCGTTGTTTCTTATCTCGGTAATTTAAGTGATTTTTTTGATTGGGAATTAGCGCTTCATATCGTCAATAGCTTTCCGGAGTTGATTTTTAATTTTTATGGTCAAGTTGAGAAGCACCGCTTAAAGAATAAGATCGATATAGTCGAAAGTATAATGAAATGCAAAAATACATTTTTTGCAGGCAGAGTCTCTCGAGACTGTGGAGCGGCTGCCGTCGCACGTAGTGATGTATTAATTATTCCGTTTGTTGTAAACGAAGCAATGGATGCCGTTGAGCCATTGAAACTCTGGGAATATTTTGCTACTGGTAGACCTGTAATTTCAAGCTACATGAAATCTATTTCCCATCTTGATTCTAGAACACTCTCGATCGCTCATACAAGAAGTGAATGGATTGATTTGTTAAGACAACATATAAGCAACCGAGAAATATGCGAGACTCGAATAAACATTGCAAAATCCAAGTCTTGGGAAAATTTGGTTAGGGGTATTATCACGTGACTATAATTTCAAAATTATTTGAAAACTCTAGGGAAAAATTAACTATCTTCCTTCCATCAGTTCGCTCCAATAAAATATTCCCCTATTATCCTAGAATTAATTGGTCTGATTTTTTCTCGGATGAATTTGATATTTTATATGTGGCTGATAGCAATCAAAATGATGATTTTTTTTTAGAGCCAGGAGGCAGCTGGTTTTTCAATAGGGACGGAACAAGTAATATTTACCAAATTGCGGACTATATAAGAGAAATTTCTTCAAGAAAGCAATACCGTGAAATTATTCTCTATGGCTCCTCGATGGGCGGATATGCAGCACTAGTGCTGGGGAGCATAATTCCTGATGTTGTCGTGGTTGCAGAGTGCCCTCAGATTTTTTTAAGGCTCCATCCGGGAAGTTTATACGTGATTAATAATGTAAATATAGCAGATGATTATCTATTGGATTTAACAGAAATCATCGAAAATAAAATGATTGCCAAGGAAGTTAATTTCGTGTGCAACAGCAGCGATCATCATTTTTCAGCCCATTTGCTTCCTTTGATTAAAATGCCTCCATCTGAAAAAAGAAGAAGATTTTTTATATACTCTGATAGAACTTACCCTAATGGTCATTCAGCACTTCGTTTGGAAGATGCCAGCAAAATCATAAGATCATACTAAAAGTTTTAATTTAGCTTTATGAAAATAATTACGCTCGATGATTTAAACGAAAAAATTTTTCAATCAAAATCCTTCAAGCCTTCAAGAAAATATAAGAATGAAGCCGACTATCTCGATATCCTTTCTCAATCAAAAAATTATTTTTTAAAATCAGGATCAGAGAATGAAGGTTTTTTGGAATCTGCCATATTTTCATCTAATGGATTTGGAGATTTTTTCTTTAAAAATTTTGATATTGACTGGAAATTAGGGGAAATTGAAAAAAATGTCAATTTATCATGGCAGCTCCATAATTTTAATTTTCTCAGACAGAGCTTGAAGAAAGTTGTTTTACATCAAGACTCTAGAAAGTTAAAGATCTTGATTGACATTTTGCGAGGTTGGTTCGAAGAAGCAACCCGTGAAGAAAAGCCTATGTTTGCATGGAATGATCACACAGCCGCGTTTAGATTAGATTTTCTTATAAATTTTATATATGTTTTTGACGAACAGTTTCATGTTGATTGCAAGGATAAAGAATTTATTTTTAGATTGACTGAACTTCATTTTAGATTTTTACTTGATGAAAATTTTTATTCAAAAGGAACTAACCATGGGCTTGACCAATCATTTTCGCTAATCAAGTGTTTGGTTTATTTTCCGGATTGTATTTTTTTTATTGAACAACACAATATTGTAATTGGACGAATAAATTTTGAACTAGAAAAATCGTTCGCGGCAGACGGTGCGCATGTAGAAAATTCTCCAGAATATCATTTCACAATATTATCCACCTATATAAAAATAAAAAATTATTTATGCAAATATTACCCTAAGTATAATGACAGCTCCGAATCGTACGATATATTTATTAATAACGCCTTAACATTTGCGGCATGCTGCATACTGCCTAACGGTCTAATTGCTCCTATTGGTGACAGTGAATTCAAAGCTCCTAGAATTGATTTTTCCCATTTTTCCGGATATAAAAATTTTGAGCATCTAACCTATTCTCTTTCCAAAGGACACTCTGGGAAGGATCTAGGTTTATACAAAGCTTTTTTGGATTCCGGCTATGTATTTTTATTCAGCTCAAAAACTATTATTCCAGATTTTAAAAATCGTATTCATATGATTTTTAAATGTGGTTTTTTGAGTTATTACCATCGGCAAGACGACGACAATTCTCTGTATGTATATGGATTTGGAGAAGAATGGCTTATTGATGGTGGTTTATATCGGCACGATCACCAAAATATCCAGAGAGAATATTTCAGATCGGCATTAGCCCATAATGTATTTATGCCATGGCCTCAAAAAACCAATCGAATGTATGCGCCGCAACCTATACCAAAAATATTATCTTTAGAGGCTGATGAAATCACCACTAAAGTTGTAGCTCAAACATCTATGTATGAGGGTTATATATGGACTCGCACATTGAGATACAATCATGGTCTTTACTTTACAATTGATGATTATATCCGTTCTACTTCCAATGAACTAGGGCAAGCAGATCATTATGACTTATTGTTTCAAATACCTTCCAATAAATCGGTTTTAATAAACGGAAAGCAAAATATTAAAATTATCTCTCAAATAAGTCAATTGGGCATTAATATGGATATTATATCCTCATCTTTTTTTTCCATTGAATGCCTCACGAAGAAAGATGATCCGAGTATAAATCGAAGTAAAATTTACAATCAACTTGAAGATTGTACATTGATAAGGATAAGACTCCCTTGGAACAAAGAGGCTACTGTTGAAACGAGATTAAATTATTTTAATTTAAATTGACTTGTCGCTAAAAGAGCAGCCTCTAGAATATCAATATTTTCCCGCTTAAAATTTTGAATTAATGAATGGCAATATTTTTTAATATGTATTTAACATGTCTTTAGATGTTACAACAATCATCAGGATAGATAATTATCTTGAAATATTCGATCTAATCAACAATGAACCACCATCTGCGCTAGAAATATATCAAGAATCTCACAAGCAACTTACAATCGGCAATAATGAACTTGCACAGAAATTATATAAATTAAACTATATTCTATATAACTCAAGCATTCCTCCAAAAACCAAGATAGGAAAAAATACAATCTTTTCTTATGGCGCCATTGGAATTATTTTGCACGAAGGAGCGGTAATTGGAGATCGCTGCACCATTGGCCCTCATGTTGTGATTGGAGGCACCAGCAAAGGAGTTCCTGTTATTGGTGACGATTGTTTTTTTTCTGTAGGATGCAAAGTTCTTGGGAATATTAACATAGGGAAATGTTCTATTATTGGCGCAAATGCGCTGGTGATTAAAGATGTCCCTCCTTATAGTGTAGTCGCGGGTAGCCCCGCAGTAGTCATTAACACAATTACACCTAAAAACTTTCATAGGTATCAAGGTCATTATTGGTGTAAAAATAAACCCGAATCTATCAAGGGATTCATTAGATATCACTGGGGAGTAGATTACTGATATGTACGGTCGGGCACCTCTAAAAACCATCCCTTTCAAGGTCTTTCCTCCCCAGCCTGTTTGAGCGCGCGGGCAGTGGAGATATGGGCGCGAGCGGTGCGGGCATC
>JAUNUR010000086.1 GCA_030538085.1 Pseudomonadota bacterium
ACGAATGACGAATGCGCCATTGGTCATTGAAGCGCAGCGAAGTCATTTGTCATTTTGAAACCGCATGCGCATCAGCCGCGTGATGCAGCCGGCGGTGGCTGCAGCCGTCCGCGCAACGCGGGGCTGATGTATGGCACGGTGTCGGCGCCCATCAGCAGGGCTTGCGTGACACCCCATTGCGCCAGGCGCCGGGGCGCCGGGGCGGGACCCGCCACCATGGCGGCTGGCCCGAGTCCGTTGACCTGTTCCACACTGTCGGCCACCAGGGTAGCGCCGTGCAGGCCCTGGGTGGGACGGCCGGTGGCCGGATGGATGATGTGGTGGATGCGCTGGCCGTCGATGGTGGCAAAGCGCTCGTAGTCGCCAGAGGACGCCACCACGCCCGCGCGCAGTGGCAGCACGGCGATCAGCCGGTCGGGCTGGCGCGCGTCGCGGATGCCAATGCGCCAGGGCTGGCCGTCTGGCCGGGCACTGACCAGCACGTCGCCACCACCATTGATCAGGCAGCCCGTCAGGCCAGCGTCTTGCAGGCGTTGCAACCCCGCGGCCAGGATCGGCAGCTTGGCGATGCCGCCCAGGTCTAGCCGGGCGAGGGGATCGGTCAGGCGGGCGCGCATCCCGGCGCTGTCCAGTTCAAGCGCGTCGGCGTGCGCGTGGGGCAGCATGCGGGCGACGAAGGAGCCCGCGAAGTGCTTGGCGCCCTGGTCGGCTTGCGGCGTCAGCTGGCCCAGAACGGGGTTGAAAGCGCCCCCCGTCAGCGCGGCTTGCTGCCTGGCCTGACGCAGCACCTCCATCAGGGCCGGCGCCACGGGCATCCAGTCACCCCCCGCATTGCGGTTGATGAGGCTGAGCTGGCTGGCCGGGTCGAACCGGCTCATCAACTGTTCCAGCTGCTGCATGTGGGCCAGTACCTGCTCGATCTGGCTGCGGGCCTCTATGGCCCGTGGGTGCGCCACCACGATGTCCACGCGCGTGCCTAGCAGTGGGCGGCTGATTTTCAACGGCGCTGGCGCCCCCTGCACGGCCAAGGGCACCAAGGGCGTCAGCGCCATGGCGGCGATGAGTTGTCTGCGGCGTAGGACAGAAGTGGGTTGCATGACGAGTTCCGGCTGCGGTTCGCGAGATGCTGGCGAACGGAGCTTTGGGTGATGTATTAGCGGCTGTCCTCAAATTCCTCGCGCCGCGCTTGTCCCCGGTCTTGGGCGCCCTGCGGCGTTGCATTCCTTGCCAATAGCACAAGCTATTGGCTGCGAAATGCGCCTTGCAGGACACCCGATCCGGGGCAATCGCTTACAGCGATGAATTTGAGGACAGCCTCTTACCGACCAGCGCGGGCGGGGAAAACCCGGGCCGCGCGCTTCCTGTTCAGTTCATTCTAGGGAGTCGATACCCTTGTGTACCTTCATGTGTTGCCTTTTGCAACAGCCAGACACGCTATTCCTATACCAGTTCAAGAACCGTTCTTTGAGCCGCCGTGGTTTCTTGTTGTGTTGACAAATGTCAATCGCACTCAAGGAAAATCAACCGACCATGCCCCCATCCAGGGTGTTTCTTAACGGCGAGGCAAGAGGAAATAGGAGCTTTGAACATGAGTCTGCTTATCAACAAACAAAAGGACGCTGACGCATCCGCCATCGGTCGTCGTCGTTTTCTCAATTCGGCGGCCGCACTGGGCATCACCAGCGTGGGACTGGCGGCGTGCCAGGAAAATACCCAGGGTGCCAGCGTTGCCGGCAGCGCCCCGGCGCCCGTGGCGCCCGCCAGCAGTGGCAAGTCGCCCCACATCAACCCCGGCCAGCTCGATACCCACTATGGTTTGTGGAGCAGCGGCCACACGGGTGACGCGCGCATCATCGGCATTCCTTCGGGGCGCGAGTTGCTGCGCATTCCCTGCTTCGTGCCCGACGCGCTGATCGGCTGGGGCCAGACCAACGAATCCAAGGCAGTCATGGGCACCCGTGCCGATGGCTCGCTGCGCTACACGGTGGGTGATACCCACCACATCCATGCGTCCTACAAGGACGGCATCTACGACGGCAAGTACGCCTGGATCAACGACAAGATCAACGCGCGCCTGGCCCGGTTCCGGCTGGACTACATGGTGTGCGACAAGATCACCAAGATTCCGAACATCCAGGGCTTCCACGGCATCTTTTCCGACAAGCGCGACCCGGTCGATCCGGCCATCAACTACACCACGCGCGTGTTCTGCGGCCAGGAATTCCACGTGCCCATGCCCAACAAGGGCGCCGACCTGGAAGACCCGACCAAGTACCACTGCCTGTTCACCTGCGTGGATGCCGAGAGCATGGATGTGCGCTGGCAGGCCCGCATCGATGGCAACTGCGACCTGGTGGCCACTTCGTTCGACGGCAAGCTGGCCGCCAGCAACCAGTACAACATCGAGAACGGCGTGCACTATCCCGACATGATGTCGGCCGAGCGCGATGCCTGCCTGTTCTTCAACATCGCCCGTATTGAGCAGGCCATCAAGGACGGCAAGTTCACCACCATCGGAGACTCCAAGGTGCCGGTGGTGGATTGCACGGTGGAAGGCAACAAGGATCCGGCGACCGCGTTGAGCGTGCGCGTGACGGTGCCCAAGAACCCCCACGGCGTCAACGCCACGCCCGATGGCAAGTATTTCATCTGCTCGGGCAAGCTCTCGCCCACGGCCACCGTGATCGAGCTGCAGAAGGTGCTTGACTGGTTCGACGGCAAGCTCGACGACCCCGACATGGCCATCGTGGCCGAGCCCGAGATCGGCCTGGGCCCCCTGCACACCACCTTCGACGGCAGGGGCAACGCCTACACCACGCTGTTCCTCGACAGCCAGGTGGTCAAGTGGAACATCGACAAGGCGATCCAGAAGCACGCGGGCGACAAGGAAATCAACCCCATCGTCCACAAGCTCGACGTGATGTACCAGCCCGGCCACATCAACGCCACCAACGCCGAGACCACCGCCGCCGACGGCATCTGGATGGCGGTGGGCAACAAGTTCTCCAAGGACCGCTTCCTGCCCGTTGGCCCGATGCACCCCGAGAACGACCAACTGGTGGATATCAGTGGCGAGCAGATGGTGCTGGTGCACGACAACGCCGTGCGTCCCGAGCCGCACGACTTCATCATCTTCAACCGCGACTGGCTGAATACCAAGCAGGTTTACGAGATGGATGAGCACCCGCAGGCCGTCAAGGATCCGAAGGACGCCGGTGTCACCCGCGATGGCCGCAAGGTCACGGTGCGCATGGCGTCGTTCGCGCCGGCCTACACGCCGGCCGAGTTCAAGGTCAAGGTGGGTGACGAGGTCACGCTCATCCTCACCAACATCGACAAGGTGGAAGACCTGACGCACGGCATCGCGATCCCGGAGTACAACATCCAGTTCGTGGTCAACCCGCAGGAAACCAAATCGGTTACCTTCAAGGTCGATCAGCCAGGCGTGTTCTGGTATTACTGCACCAACTTCTGCCACGCGCTGCACCTGGAGATGCGTGGGCGCATGATCGTGGAAGCCTGAGGGGTTTCCTGACAATGCAGCCGTGGGGTTGGGCCGTCGTGCGGCGGCCCAGCCCCTTTTTTATTCATTGATTAGAGCGTTCCGACCATGAAGTGGACTGGGCTTGTGGGCAAACTGGCGGCAGCCATCGCGTTGTCGATGTCGGCCATGTGGGCGCCGGCGGCGCCCATCGGCGCGGGCGCGGGTGGCTCGCAAGCCTACGAGGCCGAGCTGCCCGCCGATCTGGCCACCGCCAAGAACATGTGCGACCTGCTGCCCTGCCGGGACGTGTTTCCGGGCGCGACGGCGTTTTCCGAGCGCAAGGGCCAGCCTTTCTACGTCGAGGCTTATGGCGGCGCCGACGGCAAGCAGAAGCTGGGCTACGTGATGCTGTCCACCGACATCACCGACACGCCCGCCTATTCGGGCAAGCCGGTGGTCACGCTGATCGGCATGGACAACGAGGGCAAGTTCGTCGGCATCAAGGTGGTCAAGCACTCCGAGCCGATTCTGTTGCTGGGCATTCCCGAGTCGGCGCTCATCGACTTCAACAACCAGTACCTGGGCAAGTCGGTCAAGGACAACATCGAGGTGGGCCAGTCGCGCCCGGACGAGGGGGTGCTGGGGGTGGACGCCATCTCGGGCGCCACCGTCACGGTGATCGCGCAGAACCAGGTCATCATGGCCTCTGGCGCGGCGGTGGCCCGGCAGGTGGGCATCATCGAGCCGGTGGTGCGCGAGCCGGTGCGCTACGTGCAGCCCGAGTCCGGCGCCGCCGCGCCCGACTGGGCCACGCTGATCAAGCAGGGCGCCGTCAAGAGAGTGATGGTGCGGCCCGAGCAGGTGGGCCTGCCCAAGTCCAGTGAACCCTTCATCGAGCTGTGGTTCGGCGCGCTCAACTCGCCCGTGGTCGGCCCGGCGGTGCTGGGCCAGAACCGCTGGAGCCACCTGATGGGCCAGCTGGCCGAGGGCGAGAACGCCATCTTCGTCATCCGCACGGCGGGCAAGGAGTCGTTCAAGGGCTCGGGCTTCGTGCGCGGCGGCATCTACGACCGCATTCAGCTGCGGCAGGACAACGACACCTTCACCTTCCGCGATTCCGATGCGCTCAACCTGTATGGGCTGGCGGCGCAGGGGGCACCGGCGTTCACCGAATCGGCCATCTTCATCGTGCGTTCCACGGCCTTCTCGGCGGCCTATCCGTGGAAACTTGGCTTTCTGGGCAACAAGGTCGACCGGATCACCGGCGCCAAGACCTTCACCGCGTTCGACACCAACTACTGGCTGCCCGCGCAATACCTGGTGGGCGGCCACCCGAAGGTGGTGCGGGCCGAGGCCACCTGGGTCAAGATCTGGAAGGCGCGTCTGCCGCAAATTTTGCTGTTCGCCGCGCTGCTGCTGGCCGTCACCGTGGTGTATGCGCTGCGCGAGCCGCTCACGCGCCGCTCCACGCACAAGAACAAGTGGCCGGTCAACGCCTTCAAGTACAGCTTCTGGGCCATCTTCGTGGCGTGGGTGGGTTTTGGCCTGATGGCGCAGCCCTCCATCACCCAGGTGCTGACCTGGCTGCACTCGATCCTGTTCAGGTGGGAATGGACGCTGTTCCTGAGTGATCCGTTCATCTTCCTGTTCTGGATCTTCATCTTCATCACCATTTTCGTGTTTGGCCGTGGGCTGTTCTGCGGCTGGACCTGCCCGTTCGGCTCCATCCAGGAAATCATCCACAAGCTGGCCGCCGCCGTGGGCCTGGGGCGCTGGCAGTTCCAGCTGCCGCAGCGCTGGCACGACCGGCTCAAGTGGATCAAGTACGCGGTGTTCTTCGGCCTGGTGGCGGTGTCGCTGTACTCGATGGTGCTGGCCGAGATGCTGGCCGAGGTCGAGCCGTTCAAGACCACTTTCCTGGTCGGCCTGACCAACCGCAGCTGGCCTTACGTGACTTTCGTGCTGGCGATCTTCGCGGTGTCGATCTTCATCGAGCGGCCGTATTGCAAATACATCTGCCCGCTGGGCGCGTCGCTGGCCATGCCCAGCACCTTCCGCTGGTATGGCCTGCTTCGCAAGCCCGACTGCAACAGTTGCAAGGCCTGCGCCAAGGGCTGCGGCGCGCAGGCCATCGACGCCGATGGCCGCATCGACCACCGCGAGTGCCTGCACTGCCTGGACTGCATGATCCTGTACACCGACACGGCGGGCTGCCCGCCGCTGGCCAAGGAGCGCAAGGCGCGCGAGCGCGAGGGCCAGCCGCTCACCCGCATCGGCAGGGACGGCTACTTCATCCCCATCGTGCCCATCCAGGACGACCGCCAGTACCAGCACGCGCAGGCGCTGCTGGACAAGGGCGCCGACCCGCGCTGGCCCACGGGCCGCGCGCACCCGCCGGTGGAGCGGATGAGCGGCCCGCGCCGCCTGATTGGCGAGGTGGTCGATCACCTGTGGCCGTTCAGCCGCACCGCCTGGGATGGCAGCCGCACCGTGGTGGCCCTGGGCGTGGCGGCCGCGCTGGCCGCGTCGCTGGTGTGGCTGCTGGCCGCGCGTGGCAGCGCCTCGCCGCTGATCGTGATCGGCGCATGGTTCGGCTGGAGCGTGTTCGAGGTGCTGGTGCGCCTGCAGGGCAAGCGCTACGTCAAGGACGGGCCGTGGTGGGGCAAGGTGTACCGCCACGCCAACGTGATGGACATGCTGAGCTACGTCGGCTTCAAGAACCTGCTGATCGGCGCCGCGCTGTTCTGGCTGCTGGCCCGCACCGGCATGATGACCATTGCCTGATGGGGAAATTGAAGCGTGCCGTCAGCTTTTCCGCCTCCTCCGGGTATAAGCCCCGCATGCGCATGATCGGCCATGAACCCACGTCCCGCACGCTCCCGTTCCTGGCGCAGGCCTGCCGGGGCGGGCTGGCGTTGCTGGGCGGCTTGTGCGCCAGCTGGGCCACCGCCGCCGTCATCACGGTGCAGCCGGGGCAGAGCATCCAGGTCGCCATCGACCAGGCCGCGCCGGGCGACACCGTGGAGGTGCTGCGTGGCCGCTACGTCGAGAACCTGCGCATCGAGAAAACACTGACCCTGCGCGGCATCGACCGCCCCACCGTGAGCGGCGGCGACAAGGGCGACACCATCCGCGTCACCGCGCCCGACGTCGTCATCGAGGGCATGATCGTCGCCGACTCCGGCGGCAGCCTGCGCGACCAGAACGCCGGCATCTACATCCAGCCCGGCGCGCACCGCGCCAAGGTGCAGAACTGCTTTCTCAACTACAACCTGTTCGGCCTGTGGATCGAGAAGGCCGACGACGTGCAGGTGCTGGGCAACAACATCACCGGCAAGCGCGACTTCGACAGCGCCCAGCGCGGCAATGGCGTGCAGCTCTACAACACCAAGGGCGCGCGCATCGTCGGCAACCGTGTCAGCTTCGTGCGCGACGCGCTGTACATCGACGTGTCGCACCACGCCGTGTTCAAGCAAAACCGCTTGCACCACAGCCGCTACGGCACGCACTACATGAACTCCTACTACAACCTGTGGGAGGACAACGACACCTGGGACAACCGCGGCGGCCTGGCGCTGATGGAGGTGCGCAATCAGGAAATCCGCAACAACCGGGCCTGGAAGAACAGCGACCACGGCATCATGCTGCGCACGCTGCAGGACGCGGTGATCGAGGGCAACATCGTCATGAACAACGGGCGCGGCCTGTTCATCTACGACGTCGAATACACCACGCTCACCGGCAACGTGGTGGCCGAAAACCGGATCGGCGTGCACCTGTCGGGCTCGGCGCGCAACAAGGTGGACGACAACGACTTCATCGAGAACCACGAGCAGATCCGCTACGGCAGCACCCGCGACACGCGCTGGGGCGGCGACAAGGGCAACTACTGGAGCAACTACCGCGGCTGGGACCGCGATGCCGACGGCCGGGGCGACATTCCTTACGAAGCCAACGACGTGGTGGACCGCCTGACCTGGCGCTATCCCTCGGTGCGCCTGCTGCTGGCCAGTCCGGCGGTGCAGGCGCTGCGCATGGTGGGCCAGCAGTTTCCGCTGCTGCGCGTGCCCAGCGTGGTCGAGCAACACCCACGCATGCTGCCGCGCTCGACCGATTGGGCACGGTGGCGCGCGCGACTGAACAAGAAAGAAGCAGACCATGCCCCCTGACCGCTCCACGCAGCCAGCCGCCACCGACGCCGTCATCCGCGCCCAAGGGGTGACCAAGCGCTTTGACCGCTTCACCGCCGTGGACGAGGTCTCGCTCGACATCCACCGGGGCGAGGTGTTCGGCCTGATCGGGCACAACGGCGCTGGCAAAAGCACGCTGTTCAAGATGATGCTGGGCCTGCTGGCGCCCACCAGCGGCAGCATCCACATCGCGGGCGAACCCGTCGACGGGGCGGGCGCGCGCGAGGTGCGGCGGCGCATCGGCTACCTGCCCGAGAACGTGGCCCTGTGGGACAACCTCAACGGGCTGGAAACGCTGCGCTTTTTTGCCCGCCTCAAGCGCATCGACACCAGCACCTGCGCGGCGCTGCTGGAGCGCGTGGGCCTGGGCCACGCCGGCAACCGGCCCGTGCGCGCCTACTCCAAGGGCATGCGCCAGCGGCTGGGCTTCGCCCAGGCGCTGCTGGGCCAGCCGCAGGTGCTGTTTCTGGACGAGCCCACCACGGGGCTCGATCCGCGCGCCATCCACTTCTTCTGGGACACGTTGGCCGAGCTGCGCGAGCAGGGGCTGACCATCGTGCTCACCTCGCACATCCTGGCCGAGCTGCAAAACCGCGTGGACCGCGTGGCGGTGCTCACCAATGGCAAGCTGCAGGCGCTGGGCAGCCTGCCCGAGCTGCGGGCGCAGTTCGATCTGCCGCTGCGGGTGCGGGCGCAACTGGCTCCGGCCACCGCCGCCGCCGACGCCACGCGCCTGCTGGCCGACCTGCCGCCGCCGCTGGCCGGCATCGCGCGCCAGACCGAGGCGGACGCCATCACCTTCCAGGCGCCGCGCGCCCACAAGATTCCCTTGCTGCAATACCTGCTGCGCCAGCCCGGGCAAGTGCTGGACGTGCACGTGCAGGAACCATCGCTCGAAGACATGTTTTTTGCCGATCAAGCCCCCGCCACCGAACCGGCCAGCCCCGTGGTGGCCAGCGACGCCTCGCAAGCGGAGGCCGCATGATCCAGCTGCGACAGGTGGCCACGCTGGCCTCGAAGGAATTCCGCGACCGGCTGCGCAACCGCTGGGTGCTGGCGGTGGCGCTGGTGTTCGCCGTGTTCTCGCTCGTCATCACCTACGCCGGCGGCGCGCAGCAGGGCACCGTGGGCCTGCGTTCGCTGGAGTTCACCGTCACCAGCCTGGTCAGCCTGGTGATCTACCTGGTGCCGCTGATCGCGCTGCTGCTGGGCTTCGACGCCATCGTTGGCGAGCGCGAGCGCGGCTCGCTCGACCTGCTGCTGGCGCACCCCATCACGCGCGGCGAACTGCTGCTGGGCAAATACCTGGGCCTGGCGCTGGCGCTGGCGCTGGCCATGCTGGCGGGGCTGGCCACGGTGGGCGTGGTGCTGGTGTGGCAGTTCGGCAACCGCGCGCTGTTTCACTATGCCGGTTTCGTGGTCAGCGCGCTGCTGATGGGGCTGGCGTTTCTGAGCCTGGCGGTGCTGGTGTCGGTGCTGTCGCGCGACCGCACGCGCGCCTCGGGCGCCGCCATCGTGCTGTGGTTCCTGTTCGTGCTGGTGTTCGACCTGGTGCTGCTGGGCGTGCTGGTGGCCACCGCCGGGCACTATGGCGGCGCCATCTTTCCGTACCTGCTGCTGCTCAACCCCACCGACGTGTTCCGCATCGTCAACGTGTTTTCCGCCGACGACGTGCGCAGCGCCTACGGTCTGGTGAGCATGGTGCCGCCGGCGCTGTCGAACATGGGTGTTCTGGCCGCCGTCATGCTCGGCTGGATTGCCCTGCCGCTGCTTCTTGCCAAATGGAGATTCAAGCCATGACGATGAACGATCGTCCGTCCTATGCCTGCCGCTGCTGCCCGGCGGGCACGCGCTCCGCCGCGGCCTGCGGCGAACGCCGCCTGCTGCTGGGTCTGCTGGCGCTGGCTGGCGTGGCCCCGCTGGCCGCCTGCAGCCGCGAAGGCGAGGGGAGCAGCGCCAGCACCGGCCCGGTGGAGATCGCGCGCGACACCTCGTGCGAGCTCGACGGCATGCTGCTGCTGGACTACCCCGGCCCCAAGGGCCAGATCCACTACGCCGACTCGCCTCGGCCCGTTTTCTACTGCGACACGGTCGAGACGCTCAACGTGCTGCTGCTGCCCGAGCAGGTGCGCAAGGTCAGCGCCGTTTACGTGCAGGACATGGGCAAGGCGAACTGGGACAACCCCCAGGGCGCGTGGATCGACGCCCGCCAGGCGCTGTACGTGCAAGGCAGCAAGCGCAAGGGCTCCATGGGCCCCACCTTCGCCACCTTCAGCCAGGAGGCGGACGCGCAGGCCTTCATCCAGGAATACGGCGGCAAGCTGCTGCGCATGAGCGAGATCACCCCCGTGATGGTCGATTTGCGCGGCGGCGCCAACCTGGACGACAGCATGTGATGGCCGGAGCCGAGTCATGAGCCAGTCCCTGCCTCCTCCGCTGTCGGCCCCACGCCTGAACCGGCGCCGCTGGCTGTGGCTGGGCGGCGGCGCGGTGCTGGCCGCGGGCGCCCTGGGCACGGCCACGCGCCGGCTGTGGTGGCCTGGCGCCGGTGCTGGCAACATGCTGGACGTGCCGGCGGACGTGTGCGTCGTCTCGCCGCCCATCGCCCACGACCCGGCCAGCGGCCTGGCGCCCGACGTGCCCCGGCCCATCCCGGCGGCGGCGCGCTGTCCCGTGTGCGGCATGTACCCCGCCCGTAGCCCACGCTGGGCGGCGCAGGTGCTGTACCGCGACGGCCATGTGCATTTTTTCGACTCGCCCATCGACCTGTTCCAGTTCCTGCCCGACGTGGCGCGCTTCAGCCCCGGCCATGGCCAGGCCGACATCCTGTCCGTCTGGGTCACGGACGCGCGCGGCGGCGACTGGGTGCAGGCCGATCAGGCCTGGTACGTCCACGGCTCCGACGCGCTGGGACCCATGCGCATGGGCGACTTGCCCGCCTTCGCCCAGCGTGACGAAGCGGAGGAGTTCGCCAGCCGGCGCGGCGGCAAGGTGCTGCCGTTTGGCGCCGTCACGCCGGCCATCGTCAAGAGCTTGTCGGTAGAGCGCAGTCACGCGCTGCACGATCATCATTGACCGCGCCGGCACCGCATCCGGCCCGGTCAGCATTTGTTTCATCTTTCGCGTTCGTCATGGAAAAAAAAGTCATCGGCGTCACCCGCGCACCCACGATCCAGTCCGTGGGCCAGGCCTACCAGGAACACGTGTTCTTCAACTACCGGGGCCTGGGCCGGCAGGCCAACCCGGCCATCCTCGCCAGCTACGCGCCCGCCCAGAACGTAGCGCCGGCCGGCACGCAGCCCAGCACCGGCGCGCGGGCGCACAGCGGCTTCGAATGCGTGACCCTGCTGCTGCAAGGCCAGCTGGAGGCGCGCGATTCAGCCGGCCATGCGCACACCCTGGCCGCGGGCGACGTGCTGTGGAGCGGCGCTGGCCGCGGCCTGCTGTGCGAGCAGCGCCACGGCGCCGACCTGGCGCGCGAGGGCGGCACGCTGGAGCTGATCAACTTCTGGATCAACCTGCCGGCGGCCTGCAAGGCGACCGATCCGCACTGCCAGCACCTGGACGCCGCCAGCCTGCCCGAGCTGCCGCTGCCCGGCGATGCGGGTTCGATGCGCGTCATCGCCGGTGAATGGCAGGAGCAGCTTGGCCCGGCCGAAACCGTCACGCCCTTGCAGTTGTGGGACTTGCGCTTGCGGGCGGGCCGGTCCGTCAAGCTGCCGTTGCCCCTGCGCTGGTATGGCCTGCTGCTGGTGCTGCAGGGGCGCGTGCGCCTGAGCTTCTGGCAGCAAGCCATTGACGCACGGCAACTGGTGCTGCTGGATGGCGGTGGCGACGAGCTGGCCATCGAGGCTGATCACGACACCCGTGCCGTGCTGCTGTGCAGCCAGCCGCTGGACGAGCCCATCGTCGGCGCCGATGCGCTGGTGCTGAATACCGAGGAGCAGCTTGCGCAAGCGCAGCGGGACGTGCAAAGCGGTGCGTTTGGCACGCTACCGGACGTTGCCTGATGCTGTTTGGGGTTCAGAGCGTGGGATGACGGAATGATTTCGCCGCTGCGCGGCGTCATGACGAAATGACACCGGTGAGGCGCGAAATGCCCTGCACTCAGTTGTTGGCGTCATGGCGGCGCAGCCGCCGTCATCCAAGCGCAGCGAGGTCATTTCGTCATGCCATCGTGCACGAGTTAGCTGCCGCTTCTATTGACGTTTTCAAAAATCACGACAGCGCGGGCCATCAGAAAGAAATCTCCCTCTCCCTCTGGGAGAGGGTTGGGGTGAGGGCAAGCGGCGTGTCATGAATTACGAAATTTTCAATAGGTTGAATGCGAAGCGGTATGAGGCTAAAACAAGCGATAGCCATTTGGCGAGGCTTATGGCTTCACTAAAGATAGCTGCATGCGCAAGTTTTATAAGCGCTAACGCTATTTTTTAGCACCCATAAAATTAACTAACTCCCCCCCTCGCTTTCATGGTTGTCGGGGGAGGTGCCTTTGGGCGCGCTGCCAGGCTACGGCGCGGTGTTCGCCGCCGCCAGGGCTGCGTCGTCCACCTGCTCGCCCAGAAAGCCGCCGCTTTGGCGCGCCCACAGTCCGGCGTAAAGGCCGCCGCGTGCCAGCAGCTCGGCGTGCGAGTCCTGCTCGACGATGCGCCCGGCATCAAGCACGATCAGCCGGTCCAGCGCAGCGATGGTCGAGCGCCGGTAGTGGGCGATGGCGATCACCTTCTTGCCTTTTGCGCGAGCCTTCTGGCCCGCGTCAGGCTCGAAGATGGCGCTGGTGCCATAGCGCACTTGCGTGCCTTGCGCGGCGAGGCCTGCGTAATACGTCTTTCGAGCTGCAATTGCGTGCATCGCCTATTTGGGCAATTGGTCTCAAGTGAGGATGTTGCACTTTGCATTTGAGACCGCCAATGGTTAATCGCGCTTGGGTCCAGGGGCTAAGTTGAAAATTAGTAAATCAGAGGTGGCTACTTACATGGTATCTTGTATTTCGTTCACATTTTTCGAAAAGGATCGAATAAAACGCTCATTTTCAAATCTTTTGCTACAATAATCATTTCCATCATTTTTTTAATATCTTCTGGGAATAAATCTTTACCCGGTGAGAAGTTTTCTAATTCAAAATTCAAACTATCTAGTTGCGTGTCGGAAAACAAATCGTAGTCATCGAAGCTTAAGCTTGAAAGAATAGGAAATTTTGTTGCATCGAGTTTGAAAAATAATTTTGCCAACTCCAGGGGGATATTGTATATATTCATTGCCCCATCTATGCCTTTTGCGGCAATATTTTTATTCCAAATCAAAAAAGAGTACACTTAAAATATCCTTCCTGGAAATGTGTTAACTAAATTCCCTTTGTTGTCGGTAATCACAGTGAGAAAATTGGTCGGCTGTCCACCGGTTTTTGCATCTATCCCAATAAAACGCCCCATGTCCACAGTACGAACATAATTTCCAGAAGTTGGCGATTGATAGGCAGGAGTTTTCACCACAAGAGGGTCTTGAAGAACAGCTTTCAACTCATCTTTGGAGATGGTAAAGGCTGATTTATTGGGTCCCCAGCCGCCCCCGTGCTTCTTCCACGCATACTCAAGACCACTGCCAGTGACATTGGCATCGCCAGTTCGTATATTTATGCGCGATGCTATAACTCCTTCACCAGCCTTCAATCCGGCTTGAGCCGCATGATTATTGTTTACTGTAAAAACCTTACTCTGAACCCACTTCCCCCCTTGTTTAACAGCCTGGATCCCATAA